>CAZONY010000014.1:7050-19424 GCA_964581215.1 uncultured Chitinophagaceae bacterium
ATGGGGCATGGGCAGCCCCGTGCCGAAACGAACCCTCTGAGACGCGTCTGACGCGCGCGAGGCCGTGTCACGTCAACAGCCACGCCAGCAGCCCCTTCTGCACATGCATGCGGTTGGCCGCCTCCTCCACGACGACGCTCTGCGGCCCGTCGATCACCCCGTCGGTCACTTCCTCGCCCCGTCGCGCCGGCAGGCAGTGCATGAACAGGGCGTCGGGGCAGTGCCGCATGAGGTCTTCGTTCACCTGATAAGGCCGCAGATCCTCCAGCCGCCGGGCCCGCTCCTTTTCCTGCCCCATGCTCGCCCAGACATCGGTGTAGACCACGGCCGCTCCCTTCACGGCCGCCACCGGGTCGGTCGTCTGCTCGATCTCCGCCTGCGGCACGACGGCCTCGAGCCGGGCCAGGAACGCGGGTTCGAACTGGTATCGCTTCGGCGCCGCCAGCACGAATCGCATGCCCAGCAGGCCGCACAGCATCGCCAGCGACCGGGCCACGTTGTTGCCGTCGCCGACGAACGTGAGCGTGAGGCCGGCCACGCGGCCGACGTGGCGCCGCAGCGTGTAGATGTCGGCCAGGGCTTGGCAGGGATGGCAGTAGTCGGAAAGGCCGTTGATCACCGGCACGCCGGCCACGGCGGCCAACTGCACGATCGTGTCGTGGGCCTTCGAGCGGCAGACGATGGCATCGATGTATTCGGAGAGCACCCGGCTGAAGTCGGCGATGCTCTCGCGGCTCGAGGCGAAGCCCGAATCGGCTCCGAGGAAGAGGCTCGCACCGCCGAGGTGCGCCATGGCGGCCTCGAAGCTCACCCGCGTCCGCAGGCTCGGCTTCTCGAAGACCAGCGCCAGAACCCGGCCGGGAAGCAGCGCGTCACGGCGGCCCTGCTCGAACTTCTCCTGGAGGTCGGCGGCGACCGCGAACACGGCCTCCACCTCGTGGGCGGAAAGATCTTCAGGAACGATGAGATGACGCATGGCCTATACCCTGCTGCAGGAACCGGGGCCGATCAGCCGCGGGACGCGACTTCGAGGATCGCGTCGGCCAGGCGGTCGCAGCCGTCGCGGACCTCGTCCGGCGTGATCGTCATCGCCGGGAGGAGGCGGATGACGCGGCCCTGCGTGCAGTTGACCAGCAGCCTGCGGTCCATGCAGGCCTGCACGACGGCGGTGCCGTCGATCGAGAGTTCGATCCCGATCATCATCCCGATGACGCGCACGTCCACCACCGCGTCGCACCGTTCCTGGAGGGCCTTCAGCCGCTCCCGGAAGATCTCCGCCACGCCGTCGACGTGCGCCAGGAGCCCCTCTTCCTCGATCATCCGCATGGCGGCAATGCCGGCCGCGGCGGCGATGGGATTGCCGCCGAAGGTCGAGGCGTGCATGCCGGGCCGCAGGTGCTTCGCCAGGTCGGCGGTGGTGAGCATCGCCCCGCCGGCGATGCCCGCGCAGAGGCTCTTGGCGAGCGTCATCACATCGGGTGTGACGCCGAAGTGCTGGTAGCCGAACCACTTCCCGGTCCGTCCGCAGCCGCACTGCACCTCGTCGAACACCAAAAGCAGGTCGTGCTCGTCGGCGATGCGGCGCAGCCCTTGGAGGAAGCCCCCGGGCGCAGGCACGACTCCTCCTTCCCCGAGAATCGGCTCGATCATGATCGCGCCGGTGTGCTCGTCGACGAGCCGTTCGACGGCGGCCAGATCGCCATGGGGGGCGAATTGAAAACCGGCCACCATCGGGCCCAGGCCCTCGTGATACTTCGGCTGGGCGGTCGCCGACACGCTGCCCATCGTGCGGCCGTGAAAGCCGCCCGTGAACGTGATGATCTTGTAGCGCCGGCCGTCGGTTCGCAGGCGAACGAGCTTGATCGCGGCCTCGTTGGCCTCGGTGCCGGAATTGCAGAAGAACGCCTGGCCACCGAAGGAGCGTTCCGAGAGGAGCTTCGCCCACTCTCCCTGGGCCTCGATGTACCACGTGTTGGGCACGTGGATGAGACGGGCGACCTGCTCCTGCACGGCCCGCACCACCGGCTCGGGGCAATGGCCCAGCAGGTTGCAGCCCCAGCCCGGAAAGAGATCGAGGTATTCGGCTCCCTCGGCATCCCACACCTTCGAGCCCGCGCCCCGCACGAGACAGACCGGATAGCGGCGGTAGTTGGGAACGACGTAGCGATCGAAGACGTCGATCACGGCACGCGTGTTTTCACCGATCGAATGATTCGAAGCGACGGTGGCCACGGAAGCGACCTCCAGGGGTGGGATTAGCGGGCAGCGACGGCCACGGCGGCGGGGGCCGCCCCGGGGACGGCCGCAGCATCGTCGCGAACCAGTTCGGTCCCGACGCCGCTGGTGGTGTAGATCTCCAGCAGCAGCGAGTGCCGTAGCCGGCCATCGACGATATGGATCTTTTTGACGCCCTGCTCCAGCGTCTCGAGGCAGCCCTCGATCTTGGGGATCATCCCGGCGGAGATCGTGCCGTCGGCGATCAACCGCCGAGCCTCGCCGGCCGTGAGGGAGTGGATCAGGCTTTCCGGATCGCCGACGTCCCGAAGCACGCCGGGGATATCCGACAGGACGACCAGTTTCTCGGCACCGATGGCGGCCGCGACGGCCGACGCGGCGGTGTCGGCGTTGACATTGAGCTTCTCGCCATCCGGCCCGAGCGCCATCGACGGGATCACCGGCACCTGCCCGGCATAGGTGAGGTTGTCGATCGTGATCCGATCGACGCGAGTCACCTCGCCGACACTGCCCAGATCGACCGGCTGGCCGTCAGGCCCTTGGATGGCCAGCTTCTCCCCGAACAGGACGTTCGTGGACAGGAAGTTGAGCGACATCGCCCGACCGCCGAACTCCTCGATCTTGGCGACCAGCTCATGGTTCAACTCGGTGGCCAGCACCCGCTCCACGATGTCGAGCGTCGCTCGGTCGGTGTACCGACGCCCTTGCACGAACCGCGGTTCGATCCCGGCGGCATCCATGGCCCGGCTGATCGCCTTGCCGCCCCCGTGCACCACCACGATCCGCATACCGAGCGTCGATAGGAACACGATATCGACCAGCAGGTGGCGGAGCGACTCGGGATGCTCGACGACACTGCCACCGAGCTTGATCACGGTGGTGGTGTCGCGAAACTTCCGAATCCAGCCGAGGGCCTCGATCAGCGTGTCGGCCTTCTGGATTGCCTTCTGCTGGGCTTTGGTGATGGAAGGGGTCGGCACGTGACGGCGAGTCCCTGCGGAGGAAAACCACGGATTGTACCACCCCGCCCCGCCCCGCAAACGGTTAAAAAATAACCATGAATTGCGTCTGGATGGCGGTGCCGCTGTAGCCGGCGCGGTAGGGGTAGAGGAAATTTTGGGCGGGATTCCGGTTCATGTGGATGGCCTCGAGCGTGAAGCGGGCCTGGCGCGACTCCTTGAGATACCAGTTGAGCCCGCCGCCGTATTCCTGGCCGGTGCCGTAGGGGCCGGTGACCACGCTCGAGCGGGCGTAGGCCTCGTAGGTGCGCGGCACGAAGCACCATGAGAGATAGCCCAGCCCGCCCTGGTCGAACAGGCTCGTCCGGTCGAACGTTCCGGTGCCCTTGAAGTCGTCGAGCAGGCGAAAGTAGTACTCGAAGGCCGCCCCCCAGCCCCGCCATTTCCAGGCCGCGTCCACGGTGGCCAGCTGGTAGACGCACTGTTCCACCCTGCTGCCGTCACCGAGGGCCCCTTCCTTGCTGAGCCGCGTGCCGTCGGACAGCCGGAGGATCGTGTCTTCCGGGTTGTTGCCGACCACCGGTAGGATGTTGGTGAGGGCATAGACGCCGCTCGTTCCCACCCGGATGACGGCGCGGTCGTGGTGCTCCATGTCGGAAATGCCGAGGCCGAACGGGCCCCAAGGCTCCCACCACGCGTTGCCCGCCCAGGCCATCGACGTGCCCCGCCGCAGCACGCCCGTGGTGCCGCCATCGATGGCATTCCACACGCCGGCCACGTAGTGGAGCGAGCCGTCGGCCAGGTTGCCCATGGCCTGCACGCCAGGGCTGAAGCCGGGGCGGAAGAAGGTGTTGGCCATGCTGCGGTCGATGCCGAGGGTCCAGGGGGTGGTCTGCTGCCATTCGCGCGACCCCGGCACGATCGTCATGCCACCGCCGACGGTCGCCGCCTCGTCGAACTTCCAGCCCAGCATGCCGATCGGCACCACGCCGGAGCGGATCCCCACGTTCGTCGTGCCGAAGAGGGCGAAGTTGTAGAGCAGCCGCTCGTCGAGCACATGCCCGTGAAACGACAGCAGAAAACGGTTGATGTTGAAGGTGTTGATGTTGGTGATCGGCAGCGTTTCCCCGGTGGAGTCGGTCCATTCGGTCGCGCTGCGGGCGAATTCGAACCAGCGGAACTGCAGGTAGCCGCCGAGGGCCATGGCGAACGGGAATTCGCCGCGCCGTGAATCGGTCTTGAGGAAGGCGAGCCCCTTGGGCGGAGCGAGATCCGTGGCCGGGATGTACCGCGGCCGCGGGATGCCGGCCAACCGCGCCGCGACGGCGGCATCGACCATCGCCTGCAGTTCCGCCTCCTGCGCGGGATCGACGTGGGTGAGCGCTTCCTCGAGGTACTGCACCGGCTCGGCATCGGCTGCAACGGGCGGGCCGGCGTCGTACTCGCCTCGCGCCATACGGATCGCGAACGTCGCGCTGGCCAGGAGCACGGCAGCCAACAACGACGACGGGCGGAGAGTGAGAGCGGGCATGGAGCGACCCGCCATCATCATCGGGTGGGATTGTGCCGGTTCTGCAGGATTTGCCGCCCTGGCAAGATAGGAAAGCAGGGCGACCGACCTCAGCCCTGCAGATACGTCTCAAACAGCGAATGCAGCCGTTGTTTGTCAAACGGCTTGACCACGAAATCCATCGCGCCGAGCTGGATGCACTCGCTCAACTTCGCTCGTTGGTCGATGGCGCTGATCATGACCACGTGGGCGCCAGGATCGTCGCGGCGGATGGCCCGCAGAGCCTCCACGCCGTCCATTTCCGGCATCACGATGTCGAGCGTCACGAGATCGGGCCGCAGGTCGCGATACCGTTCGACGGCCTCGGATCCGTTGGCGGCCTCGCCGGCGATCTCCCAGCCGGCGTTGCGGGCGGTGTCCTTGATGATGGCCCGCATGATGAGGGCGTCGTCGACGACCAGCAGCCGCTTTTTCGGGGGGGAATTCATCGTCTCTCCTTCCGCTCTGCTTAGATCACTTGCTCGGGCGATCCGATTGTTTCGACGTGAACCTCGCCGGTGCCGATGTCGATGCTGACCCGCCGGCCCCGGTCCCCACCACAGCAGCGACCCACGATGGGAATGCCCAGTTCGCCGAGGATACTCTCCACGGCCGCCACGTTCTGGTCGCCGATCGTCAGGCCCTTCTGGAACGCGAACATCTTCGCACCCCCGACCAGCTTGGCCGAGAGGCGCACCGGCCCGCCGTTCAGATCCTGCAGCAGCCGGATCATCTCGGGAACGGCCGTGTCGGCGTACTTCCCGGGGGGAACGCCATTCCCCTTGGAATGAGGCAGCACGATGTGCGCCAAACCGGCCAGCTTCTGCCGGCGATCGTAGATCGCCAGGCCGACACACGACCCGACGAACGTGCGCAGCAAACCGTTCCCCCGGCCGACGCCGATATCGCCCATGCCGATGGCAGCGCCATGGAACGTACCGGCCGCGGTGGTCGTGCCGCGTTCAGCCTGCATGATCCGCCTCGGGGACGAAGATCAGGGAGCACTTCACCGGCGACCCGTCGATCGAGAAGTCGCTGTGCGACAGGAACACCGTGTCGCTCGAAGCCGCCTGCGTCATGATGATGCTCTGCATGACCGAGGCCGCGTAGTCACGGACGAACCATGGCGGCGAGGGCATGATCGACACGGGGGCCTCGGGGGATTCCGGGCGGGCCACCGTGTTGAGGTAGGCACAGCCGATGATGTTTGCCGTCTCGACGAGCGCCGATTGCTGCAGCTCGCCCCACGCCTGCCCCCCCGTGCCGGCAAGGATCATCTCCGCCAGCGCGAGCCCACTGTGGTCATCGCAGGTGAGCACGAGCAGGCCGGCAAACGAGCCGGCGATGTGCATCGCACAGGCCACGAGCGGCTCGTCACCGGCACCGAGCATGGCCACCGCGTCCTCCATCGGCAGGGCCGAAACCTCGTTGATCACGATCGAGGTGGGCCGCCCGAGCCACTTCGAGAGGGCCGCAGACGCCTCGACGGCGGCGTTCCGAAAAATGGCGGCCTGCGAGGAGCAGGAAAAACCGTTCATGACAGGATTCTCAGGAGGCCGGGGACGCAGCGACACTGCCGGAAGAACGTTGTACCCGGTCGAGGCACTGGGCGACATCGAGCAGCAGGCAGACGGCCCCGTCCCCCAGGATGCTGGCCCCCCCCAGTCCGCGCACGTGCGCGAACTGTTCATCGAGCGGCTTGATCACGAGATCCTGGCTGCCGAGCAGGTCTGTCACCCGGAGCCCCAGCGAACGCTTGTTCGCCGTGAGGACCACCACCGCGCCCTCGTCGCCGGTGCCGGCCCCGACGGGCCCCGTCCACGAGAACAGGTCTCCGGCCGCCAACAGCGGCAGCATCTCGCCGCGAATGTCCACCACCTCGCGACCGTTGACCCGCACCCGATCGTGACCGTGCGCCGCGACGATCTCGCGGATATTCTCCATCGGCACCGCGACCACGCCCTGCGGAATGCGAAACAGCATGCAGCGGGTGATCGTCAGGGTCAGCGGCAGTCGGATGGTGAACCGCGCCCCGACGCCGGGCGTCGATTCCACGTCGATCGAGCCGTTGAGCGCTGCGATCCGGGTCCGCACGATGTCCATCCCGACGCCCCGGCCCGAGATGTCGCTCACCGTCCGGGCCGTGCTGAAACCGGGCTGCCAGATGAGCTCGATGAGGTCGCGTTCGCCGAGCGACGCCACCGTGTCGGCCGTGAGCAGGCCCCGCTCGACCGCGATCTGGCCCACCCGCGCGGTGTCGATGCCACCACCGTCATCCTCGATGGTGATGAACACGTTGTTGCCCCGGTGGACGGCCGACAGCCGCAGCGTGGCCGTCTCCGGCTTGCCACGCCGGATCCGGGCATCGACCGGCTCGATGCCGTGGTCGATGCTGTTGCGGATCAGATGGTTCAGCGGGTCGCCGATTTCGTCGATCATCCGCTTGTCGAGCTCGGTTTTCTCCCCGACGAGTTCGAGGTGGACCCGCTTCCCCAGCTCGAGGGCAATGTCGCGGACGATCCGACGGAAGCGGTTGAAGAGGGGCCCCACGGGCACCATGCGGGTGTTGAGCACGCCCCGCTGCAGGCTGTTGGAGACACGGCCCAATTGGTCCACTGCGGCGGTCAGTTCCGTGAACCGCCGCCGGGCCTCGTCCCAGAGCCGCGCCTGCTGGTGAAGCACATCGATCTGCGCGATGGCGTCGTCCACACTCGCCCCGACGGCCGGGCCCGCGGAGCCGCGAGCCTGTTCCAGCGCGTCGATCACAGCCTGCGTCCGGCCGGCCATCGACGTCTTCCCGAACGCCGGGGCCATCTCCGCGGAGAGCTGGGTGAGCCGCGCCCGGTTCACGACCAGCTCGCCGGCGAGGTTGAGCAGCACGTCGAGACGATCCACGTCCACCCGGACGGTCTCCCCGAGTCCTGCCGAAGACCGTCCGCCGGCGGCCTCTCGGTGGCCCCCCCGGCTCGCAGCAGGCTCATGGGCATCGACGACATGCCGGTCGATGCCGGTGTCGTCGGCGACGACGGCTGCCTCGCCTGCCGCTGCCGTGAACGCCGCGTCCTCGGCGGGCCGCGCCCGCGTGTCGGCATCGACCACTTCCAAAATGGCGTCCATGACGCCGTCGGGCCGGCAGGCCGACGCAAGCCGGTCGCGATCGGCGGCCGTTCTCACGACCACCTCGAATCGCTCCAGGCCCGCCGACTCCTGCATGCCCGAGCGGGGCGGCTGCAGATCGAGGACGGCCCCGATCTGCTCGAGGCGGGTCAGGATCAGTTCGGCCTTCATCTCGGCCATCGGCAGTGCGGGAGCGAACCGCACCGTGATCCTCCAGAACGCAGCATCGACGGCCACATCGGCTCCGACAGCCTCCGGCTCCGGGGAGGCTCCGGGGGCCGCGGCCGCGTCGGAGACGACTGCCGAATGCTCGAGGCCCTTCACCTGCTCGAGCAGGTCGCCGGCACCGTCCAGCGGCTCGCCCCTCCGCAGCCGTTCGTTGCAGCCCTTCAGAAAGTCGATGCATTTGAGCACCACGCTCATCACCGAGGCGTCGAGTACCCGGCGCCCCGAGCGGAGCCGCTCGAAATGCGACTCGAGGTGGTGGGTGAGGGTCGTGATGCGGTCGAGCCCCAGCAGGGCCGAGGATCCCTTGATCGAATGGATCAGGCGAAACGCCTCGTTGAGGCCGGCGCCATCGGCGGGATCGGCCTCGAGTCGCAGCAGCGTATCGACGAGTGCGTCGAGCTGCTCACCCGTTTCGTCGAGATAGAGCCGCAGGTACTCCGCCATCTCGGCGGCGGGAAGATCGCCCGGAAATGCGGATTCGTGGTTCATGGGTGGGCCATCGCCGTGGTTTCGAACGAAGGAGACTTCAGGGCCCGGGCTTTCGGTAGAGAAACGTCGACACCTTCTCGAGCCCGTCGAGCAGGTCGAAGATGCCATCGGCCGGCCCGACCACCAGGAAGCCACCCGGCGCGAGGGACTCGATGACGTGCCGCATGGCGACCTTCTTGCTGTCGCGGTCGAAGTAGATCATCACGTTGCGCACGAGGATCAGGTCCTGCCGCGGGCCCTTGAGGGGCTCGAGAAGGTTGTGACGACGAAACTCGCAGCGTGCCCGCAGGTGCGGCCGGATGATCCAGTGTTCGCCGGACGGATCCTCCGCGAAGTGGCGGCGGAGTTGGACGGGAGACACCTGCTCCAACGACCGCCGCGGATACCGCCCCGCGCGGGCGGCGGCGAGCACCGTCTCGCTGATGTCCGTGCCCAGCAGCGACGTCGTCCAGCCGGCCAGCCGGGCCGCCGACTCGTCGAGGCAGATCGCCAGGCTGTAGAGCTCCTCCCCCGAGCTGCAGGCGGCCGACCAGATCCGCAATGTGCGGTCGTGGCGGCCGGCCCGCTCCCGGGCGAGCAGATCGTCGAGAAATCCCCCCCGAAACCAATCGAAGTGGCCGCCATGCCGGAAGAAATGGGTTTCGTTGGTGGTGACCGCATCGATGAAGTGCTCGAGTTCGCCCGGCAGCGACCCCGACGTCAGGCGAGCGTAATACTCGTCGAACGAGTCGATGCCCAGCGTCTTCAGCCGCCGTCGGATCCGATTGCTGAGCAGGGTGATCTTGCCATCCTGCATGCGGATCCCGGTCGCGTCGTAGATGAAGTCCCGAAACCGAGAAAACTGCTCGGGCGTGAGTTTCACGACTTCCCACACGATCGCTTCGACCTCCCTCCGTGAGCGAAGACGGCGCGTCTTCAGGTCCTGAATCGTTTCACGAGGTCGCGGAGCCCCTGGGCCTGGGCGCCAAGTTCCTCGGCGCTGGCCGCCATTTCCTCGGCACTGGCGGCATTGCTCTCAGTGGTCTGCGAGACCGAGCGGATCGCCAGCTTCACCTCCTGCGCGTTGGCCGTCTGCTGCTCCGTCGACGAGGCGATCGCGGCAATGCCCGAGGCCGTCTTGCCGACGGCTTTCACGATCGCCTCCAGCGACTGCCCCACCTTCTGCGACAACGAAGCCCCTTCATGGACCCGCTTCGTCGATTCCTTGATCAAGAGCGTGATCTCCTTCGCCGCCTCGCTGGCCCGCTCGGCCAGTTTCCGCACCTCGTCGGCCACGACCGCGAAGCCCAAACCGTGCTCCCCGGCCCGGGCCGCCTCGATCGCCGCGTTCAACGCCAGCAGGTTGGTCTGGCTGGCGATGTCGCCGATCACCTGGATGATGTCGTTGATCTGCTCCGAAGACTTCTGGATCAGGCCCATCGCCGACACGGCGTCGGCCACCGCCATCCCGCCCGTCTCGGCCATCCCAGCCGTCTCCTCCGCCTGCTTCCGCGATTCCGCCGCGCTGCGGCTGATGGTGTCGATCGAGGTGATCAGCTGCTCCACCGCGGCCGTCATCTCCTCCACGCTCGCCGCCTGCGACTGCGCCCCCTCGCTCAAGCCGCTCGAGCTCTCGGCGATCATCCGTGACCCTTCGTTCTGCTGATCGGCCGCCTCGGAAATCTGGCGGATCAGATCGCGGAGGTCGGCGAACATCCGGGTGGCGTTGGCGGCCAACCGGCCCATGTCGTCGTCACCCGCGAAGCCGATGTCCCGCGTCAGGTCGCCCTCGGAGGCGGCGGCGAACACCTCCATCAGCGATTTCGCCTTCTGCTCGAGATCGTTCTTCGCCGCGGCGATCCGCTGCTGCTGCTCCTCCTCCCGCTCCTTGGCCCGCACCTGCTCGGTGATGACCTCCCAGGTGACGAGCGGCCCGAGAAACGCCCCTTCTCGATCGCGGAGCGCGGAGGCGGTGAGATCGAGCCACTCGTCCCCGAGCGGAAACTTCGCCCGATGCGGCATGTTCTTTGGATCGGCGACGATGTTTCGCTGGTGCTCCGGCCGCTTGTGGAAGATGTCGAACGAGCGACCGACGATCTCGTCGACGCGGCAGGGAAGCCATCGCTCCAGCTTTCGCAGGGCTTCCGTCGAGGCCGGATTCATGTAGGTGATCGTTCCCGACCGATCGGCCACGATCAGGCGGACGCTCGTGTTCTCGACCATTTGCGAAAAGAGTTGCTGCAGCTTCTGATCGGCGATCCGGGCCTCGGCCTGGGCCGTGACGTCGATGGCAAGTTTGACCACCCCCACCGTGGCGCCGCGCTGGTCGAGCACGGGGCTGTAGGAGGCCTGGAGGAAAACCGTCCGACCGTCCTTGGCGACCCGGCGGAATTCACCTGTCTGGAAGCTTCCCTGACGCAGCCGGTCCCAGAAGTCCCGGTATTCGACGCTCGTTCGGAAAGCCTCATCGACGAACATCGAGTGGTGTCGCCCACGGATCTCGTCGAGCGAGTATCCCATCAGGTGGAGGAACTGTTCGTTGGCGTCGATGATCGTGCCGTCGGGCGCGAACTCGATGCGAGCCATCGAACGGTCGAGCGCGTTGACGAGGGAGCGGGGGGAGATCGCCTTCTTCGCTGCCATTGCGGAAAACTCCTGAAAGGGCCGGGTGAGCGTGGCAGGGAGCCGTGTGCCCCTGCCGATCGAGGGATGCGGATCAGATGCCGGCCTGGCCCACGCCGGCTCGATGGACGGCATCGAGGTTGGCCGGGTCGAGCAGGTTGTCGACATCCAGGACGATGAGGAGGTCTTCGCCCACGCGGGCGAATCCCTGGATGAACGGGCGGCTCGCCTGGACCACCGCGTCGGGTGGCGGCTGGATATGGTCGGCGGCGATCCGCATCACCCGCGTCACGGCATCCACCGTGCATCCGATCGTGCGCGGGCCGAGGTTCACCACCACGGTGCGGGTTTCGCCGTCGGCGATCCGAGGCTCGAGGCCGAACAGGAGCCGGAGATTGATGATCGGGATGATCGTTCCCCGGAGATTGGCCACGCCCTCGACGTACGCCGGCACCTCGGGCACGCGAGCCGTGGCCGACGGGATCACGATTTCCTGAATCCGGCCGATGGGAAAGGCGTAGCCCTGGTCGGCCAGCCGAAAGCCCACGAACTGGGGGGCGTGGGCGGCGTCGGCCTTGGCCCCGGCCGCGGTCGGAACGAGTGAGTTCACGGAGCCTCAGCCCCCTGGGCTGTACCGGAGCGGGCCGCTCCCCGCCTCCGCCAGCGAGCTCTCAAACGACCTTCAGTTCATATACCCCGGAGAACGGAGCCCGGCAAACTTTCCCCGACAAACAAGGACCGCCCCCGCGCCGAAACCGTCATAACCGTTGCTGTTTAGCGATGACGTCGATCGCGACGGTCCCGGGGCGAAAATGGCAAAACCCGTTTCCAAGTCCGTTGACGACGTCCGGAACGACGCTAGCCTATATTTGAAATCCAAATGGTGTGCGTCGGAATCATTCGGTTTTCTAATCCTCCAGGCCCCCTGGCGGCCCCCCTTGGCCAATGGTTTTGCCGGTCGTGAATCTGAAATCGTTGAAAATCTTCTGCGACATCGTCTCCCGGCGGAGCTTTTCCCGCGCCGCGGAGGACAACGGCATTTCGCAGTCGGGAGCCAGCCAGGTCGTCAGCCAACTGGAGAGCCGGCTGGGCGTGCAGCTCATCGAGCGGTCGAAGCGGCCGCTCGCGCCGACCCACGAAGGGCAGGTCTTCTACGACGGCTGCCGCAAACTGATCGCCCGCTACGAGGCGCTCGA
>CAZONY010000015.1:0-18891 GCA_964581215.1 uncultured Chitinophagaceae bacterium
GGCCAGCGCGTCGGCCGGCAGAAGCACGCGGGTCTTCTGCATCTCCCGCACCTTCTCGGTGGGCAGCCCGCGGCCCTTGGCGATCATCGACACCTCGGCGTCGTTCATCGCGGCGAGCATGTCGAGGTAATGCTGCTTGAGGTGCTCGCTCATCGCGGAATTCACGTAGGGCTCCACCGCGCCCTTGAAGGTGCCCGCCCGCACCACCGACGCCTTCACGCCGAGCAGATCCATCGCATCACGGTAGAACATCGACTGCATCGTCTTTGACGGCATATCGACGCCGCCGAAGTCGGCCATCACGACCCGGTCGCAGGTCGCCGCGAACGCGAGGTGCACCGGCGAGGCGTTCTCCAACCAGGCGGCGGTCTTCTTGCCGGCCGCCTTGAGCCGACCGAGCCGCCGCTGCAACTCGTCAAGCTGGGCGAGGTTCATGTCGAGCGACGCGTCGGACAGGTCGAACACGACATGCGTCACCTTCTCGCTCTTCGCCAGGTCGCCGATCGCGTCGCAGAGCTTGAAGAAGCTCTTCTTCTGCGTTACGCCGCCCCCGAGCAGCAGGCTCAACGGATTCATTTCGACCGGACCTGCCAGATCGACGTAACTGCCGGACGGAGCCAAGACGTGAACCTGATTCTTGGGGGCCGCCGGCTTCGTGACGGCGGCCTCGTCTGCCCGGACGAAGCCGGTGCCGACCAGCAGCACGGCAAGTGACAGGATCGGCAGACGCAGGGAGACGCAGCAGTTGGACAGGACGGTCACGGAGAACCTCGTCGGGCAATGGTGTTGGCTGGCAGAAAGCGGGCGGCGACAGACCCCGATGAATTTCGCGGCTTCCGCCGTTCGAGTATTTAAGATTTATTCCTTCAGATAGTCCGGTCAAGGGCCAAAGGCTGCCGAAAGCCCTGCACTTCCTCTGGAGTGGCTTTTTTGGCTGACTTGTGGCTCGCCGCGGCACGCGATACCCTCACCCAGGGTTGCCATCTCCGGCAGCCGTCGTCCGAGCCGTCCTCCGAGGGAAGACAATGCATGTGCCACGTACGCAATTCATGCCTCGCTGTGCTCGCTGGCGTGGCTCTGCTGGCAGTCGCCCCTGCCCGGGGTGACGCCGAAGACCCCGCTGCCGAGCAGAGCGACAACACCACGCCACCGACCATCGAGCCGGCCGAACCGGCCACCGATGACGGCACGTCGGCAGCCGAGCAGCCACGGATCGCCGCCCCGTTCATGAAGGATCGGGCGGCCCCGCAGGAAAGCGTCGCCTCCGTGCGGAGAACGGCGGCCTTCCAGCAGACTCGGGCGATCGATCCGCCCGCAGGCGGCGGCAGGATTCTGGCGTTCCACACGCTCGCCGACGGGGGCGTCGTGATCGCCACCGGACAGGGTGAGCGATACGGCGAAACGAAGTTCGCCGCGCAGCTCGCCGCCCTGCTCGGCGTCTCCCAGACCCCGTCGGCGGAGCCGCCGCCGAACCAGATCGTCTGGCTGGATTCCAACGGTGAGACGCGGCATACCGCGCCGCTCCCCTTCGCCTGCAAGGGGCTGACCGTGGCGGAGGACGGCGACGTGATCGCCGTGGGCGGCGACCGCGTCACCGTGTTCTCCGCCGCCGGCGCACAGGTGGCGGAGGCCACCGCTCCCCACTTCACGCTTCCTGATGACGAGCAGGCCCGGCTCCGCGAGGAGATCGCCGAGCAGCACCGCGAGCACATGGCCATGTGGCGCAAGAAGTATGAGCAGATCGTCCGCGCGAGGGAGGATCTCGAGGAGGTGCCGGCCGACGACCTTACGCCGCGGCAGAAAGACGAACTGGCCCGGGCGCGGATCATGGAGCGGCAGTACGAGGGCGCGCTCACGGGCGGCGAGGCCTCCGTGGCGCGGGCCGTGGAAACCGGCCTCGCCAAGGCCCGCACGATCCATCGCGTGGCCGCCTCCCGCGAGCACCTGTTCCTCGTCGCCAACGAGCCCACCGGCTATGGCTTCGGCGTCTGGCGGTGCGGCCGCGACTTCGCGAATCCCGAGAAGATCATCGACGGCCTCCGCGGTTGCTGCGGACAGATGGACGTGCAGGTGATCGGCGACGAACTCGTGATCGCCGAAAACCACCGCCACCGCGTCGCCATCTACGGCTTCGATGGCGAGCCGCTGCGGACGTTCGGCCAGATGAATCTCACCGACGTTCGCAAGGGATTCAACGGCTGCTGCAACCCCATGAACGCCTGCGTCGGCCCCGACGGCAGCCTGCTGCTTTCGGAGTCCAACGGCATCGTGAAGCAGTTCACCTCCGACGGCACGCTCATCGACATCCTCGGGGCGGCGCAGGTCGAACCGGGCTGCAAGAATTCGTCGATCGGCCTCTCCACGGACGGCCGCCGCCTCTACTACCTCGACATCAAGAACGGCCGGGTGCTCGTGCTGGAGAAGCGGTCGTGAGGCCGAAGGTCGCACTGGCCGCCGCGATGGTCGCCGCCTGCGGCGTCGTCACCGCCGCCGAGCCGCTTCGGCTCGCGGTGATGGATCCGCTGGCCAAGCAACTCTCCTGCCCCTGCGTGCGGGGCTACGCCCAGCGCGACTACGAGGAACTGGCGTCGTTCCTCGGCGAGTCGCTGGGCCGCGAGGTGCAGGCCGCGTTCGGCGAGTCGCTCGACGCCTTCCGCGAGGGCGGATTCGATCTGGTGATCGGCAAGCGGTCGGTGATCGAGTCGGATGCGCGGCGACTCGGCCTCGACGTCGTCCCCGTCGCCGCGCTCGCGGGCAAGGACGGCCTGACCACGCAGCGGGGGCTGGTGATCGTCCGCGGGGACGATCCGGCGCAGGCCGTCGCCGACCTGAAGGCGCATCGCATCATGCTCGGCCCGGCCGACTGCGCCGAGAAGCACGCCGCCGCCCGGACGCTGTTCGCGGCCCACGGCATCCAGCTTCCGCCCGATTGCCAGACGGCAGCGTCGTGCACCGTCGGGGCGGCGGCGGTGGTGGAGGCGGCGGCCGAGGGGTCGCCGCCCACGGCGACCGTGATCTCGAGCTACGCCGCGCCGCTCCTCGAGGGCTGCGGCACCATCAAGAAGGGCGACATCCGCGTCGTCGGCGAGACCGGCGAGGTGGCGTTCATCACGGCGTTCGTGGCGGGCCACGTCGATGCGGCTGACCGCAAACGGATCCTGGCGGCGCTGCTCGAAACGAAGTCGTTGCCGCTGCTCCAGATGGCGATCGAGTCGCAGGGGGGCTTTCAGCCACTGCCCGACCACCGTTCGCCGTCCGCAGAAGCGGCGGAGCCGGCCCCGGCGGCCGACCCTGTCCCGGCGGCTGCCCGGCCGCCCGCGGCCGACTGGCCCGGCTGGCGGGGCCGGCAGCGCGACGCGGCCGTTCCCTGGCTGCCCGACGCGCTGCCAGAGAACCCGACGGTCATCTGGAAGCGGCCGCTCTTCAACGAGGGGCTCGGTGGCGTGGCGGTGGGCGAGGGCGTGGTGCTCGTGGGCGACCGCGATGCCGACGACCGCCACGACGTCTTCCACGCGCTCGACGCGGAGACGGGCCGGCGGCTCTGGACGCTCGAATATCCCGCGGAAGGACGGCTCGACTACGGCAACTCGCCCCGGGCCACGCCGCTCATCCACGCCGGCCGCGGCTACCTGCTCGGCGCCTTCGGCCACCTGCACTGCGTTGATCTTGCCGACGGCCGCGTGGCCTGGGAACGGCACCTCCGCGACGACTTCGCGGCCGCGGGCGAACTGGTGTGGGGCGTCTGCTCGTCGCCACTCGTCGCCGACGGCAGGCTGATCGTGAATCCGGGCGGCCCCGAGGCGTCGGTCGTCGCCCTCGAACCCGCCACCGGCGACGTGCTCTGGAAGACACCCGGCGGGGCGGCGGCGTTCGCCTCGTTCGTCGACTGCACGCTCGGTGGCCGCCGCCAGCTCGTCGGCTTCGACGCTGCGAGCCTCGGCGGCTGGGACGTCGCTTCCGGCGCGCGGCTCTGGACGCTCCCTCCGCGGGTCGCCGGCGATTTCAACGTGCCGACGCCGCTGGTGCTCGACGACGGCGTGGTGGTGGCGACGGAAAACAACGGCACGCGGCTGGTTGACGGCACCGGCGTCCGCCGGGCGGTCTACGCCGGCCTCGCGCCCGACATGCACACGCCCGTGATCTGCGGCGCTCGCCTGGTGGGGATCGTGAAGGGCAAGGTGCACTGCCTCGCGACGCCGGATCTCTCCCCCGTGTGGACGAAGTTCGACCGCTCGCTCGCGGGGCACGTGTCGCTCATCGCCTCGCCGGAGCGGGTGCTGGCCTTCACCGAGAAGGGCGAGATCGTGCTCATCGACCCGCAGGGCGACGCACTCGCCGTCCGCGGCCGGCTCCAGCTGCTGCCGCCCGGCCAGTCGACGTACGCCCACCCCGCGGTGGTGGGCGACCGGATCTTCGTTCGCGGGCCGCGGGCGCTCGTCTGCGTGGCGCTCACCGCCGCCGCGGCGACACACTGACCGCTCGCGGCCCGTCGCGGGGCTTGGCGGCGAGCAGAATGAGCGGCTCGCGAACCGTGTGCTCCCGTCGCCACGGTGCCAACGGCGCCGGCAATCGCCTGAGGCCCGTTTCCCCAGACCAGACGCGGAGTGTAGTCGATTCGACCGGGCCTTCGCCAAGCGACTTGCAGACGGCGTCCGGGAACCCCTGGCGGGAGTGCTGCCGTGGCGCCGCGAGGCGTCTCGCTACTGCGCCACCGACTTGCTGCCCTCGGTGGAGCCGCCGATCGGGGCGCCCTCCGGGAGCGGCCGGCAGGCGGTGGCGATGCCCAGGCGATGAAGCTCCGCGCGCACCTGGCGAAAGCCGTCGAAGCTGTCGGGATAGCACCAGAGCGTCACCGTCACGTCGGGCGTCGCGCCGGCCAGGAGCGAGCGAAACCGCGACTTCGAGCCGAGCGCCGCCGCGACCGTCTCGCCGATGCCCGCCCCCACCGGCCGCACGACCCACTCCCGCGACCGCACGAGCACCTGGCCGCGGGCCTGGTCGATCTTCGTCTCGATCACGTAATCGAGCGTGAAATCCTGCTCCGGCCCCACCATCTCGATCCGGTTGGACGTCGCGGCGAGGTTGCCCGATTGCCGGCGCGTCTGCGACTTGGCCAGTTCGAACAATTCGGTCAGCGGGATGTAGGCGATCCGGTCTCCCTCCATGCGGAAATGGATCTCCTCGCCGGTGACCGTGCGGCCGATCGGCGTCGGATAGGCCAGCACCTCCTCGGTGGTCTGCGGCGCGTGAGAGAGGCCCTGGGCTTCCAGTTCCGTCTGCTCGATCTCCGCCTTGAGCCGCTGCTTCCGCGATGCCGCCGCGGCCGCCTTCGCCCGCGCCGTCCCGGCGGTCTCCCGGCGGCTCTCCACCTCGCGGGTCGCGGCCGAAATGACGGTGGCCAACTCCAGGCGGGCGGCATTCGCCCCCAGCGAGGCGACCGTCACCTGCTCGCCCTGTGCGACGAGATCCTGCACCTCGTTTTCGGCGATCGCCAAGGTTCCTTCCAGCCCCTCGATTTCCTGCTGCAAGGCCTCCACCCGGGAGTCCGCGGCGACGGGGGCCGTGAGCGAGATCTGCCGCACGCGCGCCCCGATCACCATCACGAGAATGATGAGGATGCCGACGATGTTGGTGACGACATCGAGAAATGAATCCTGACCGGCCGGCTCGGCATCGGTGCTGGTCATGCGGCGCATGGTGTCTGCCCTGTCACGATTCGGTTCACTTCGGTGCGATCCGCGAATTGGCCTGCTGGACCGGCGGCAACCGGCGAATCGTGTCGCGATCGCCCTTCCGCCGGGTCTCCAGACCGCTGTCGGCCAGGAGCCGCTCCACGTCCTCGCGTCGCGATCGCCCGTCGGCGGTTTCCGAGAGTACGAGCTGCGGGTTCCAATACATCCGGTCGCCGGCCAGCCCCCAGCCCTCGACGCGACGATGCACGATCTTCACCAGGGGATCGATCGCGCCGGCCGTCTCCGTCGCCAAGGGGATGCGTTCGACGATCCGGCGCCCGGCATCGTCGAGAATCCGCAGTTCGGCGGCGGAGCACTCCACATGGATGGGCCGCGTGAGCGGAATCGGCCGATCGGCCGTGGCGAGGCTGGCCCAGTTGCGGCCGCGGGAGTTGGCCATCGAACCGACCGAAACACCCGCCGAAGATTCGCTGCCGCCACTGCCTCCGGCGGCACCGGCCGCCTGTCGCAGGCCCGGCATCTGCGGCCCGCCCATGGAGCCGCCCCCGCCACCGGCGCCAGCGGCGGCCGTCGAACCTGCCGAGCCCGTCGCCGCACCGCCAGGCCCGCCAGCCTGAGCTGCCGCACCGGCCGCGCCACCAGCCGCGCCATTGGCAACAGCCCCGTCGGCACCACCTGGTGAACCAGCCGCCGAACCGCCCGCCGGGCCATTGGTCGTCGCCCCGACTGGCCCACCGTCGCCAGATCCGCCCGCGCCGCTCGATGGTCCCGGAGAACCCGCGCCGCCGAACGCACCCGAACCGCCGGCCTGATGAGGATCGGACGCGCCCGCGCCGAAAGACGAATTCCCTCCTCCCGCGCCGAAGGGCCGCGCTGCGGCCGTGGCCGACGTTCCGCCACCAGCCGTGCCGCTGCCGAACCCACCGCCCGGCGACTGCCCGTTGCCGCCACCAGCGCCGGCAGGCTGTCCATCACCGAGACCCCCGCCCAAGCCGTCGCCTCCGCCAAGCCCGTCGCCACTGCCGCCGTCTCCACTCCGCACGCCGCGCGCGGCCTGCTGACGGCTCCAATCCCATTGCGATTGATCGCCGAGCAGGCTCGGGCCCTCGTTCGAGACGACGCCACCGCGGGTCGTCGAGGCGCGGTATTGGGTGGCGGGGCGTGAGGGCTTCGCCGGCCGCCGCGCCATCAGCCAGGCCAGACGCTCACGGGCCTCCTCCACCGCCCGCTTCTCCACCTCCGCCAGCGCCGGATCGCGCGGCGGAAACGCGAGCGACCAATCCTCATCGACGAGCTGGTAGCCGAATTCGCTGCCCCATGATTGGATCGCCTCGCGGGCTGCATAGTAGGCCATCACGCCGGAAGGCCGCACGAGCAGCAGAGGGTAGGGCTGCACGCTCACATCTCCCGGATTGGGAGCGGTCTTCGCGATGTGCTCCCGAGCGGCCCGCAGGGCGCTGGCCAGCGGGTTGCCCGGCCCCGAAGGCCCCTCGAAATCGGTCGGCCCGAGGCGGATGCCCTCCGGCTGCAGAAATACGCCGTCGAGCGAGCACTCGATGTAGAGCGGCCGCCGATGCGTGCCGTTGGGCCCCTCGTAGGCGAGGACGGCGTATTTCGCGGGGGCCGTCTCCAGCTCACGCCGCTTTTCGTCGAGCGCTTCGCGGGCGCTCTTGAGCCGCGCTTCCAGGGCCGCGATCTCGGCCTCGTCGATCGGCGCATCGGGATCGGCGGCGGCCAACGCGGCAGCCTGCCCTTCGAGCTGTTCGAGTTCGTCCGCGAGCGACCGCACGTGCTCCTCGATGCCCGCCAGCTGCAGCCGCGCTCGGGCCAGGTCGTCCGCGGTCTTCTGCCGGATCGCCCGCACCTGCTCCAGCCGCCAGGCGAGCGCGTCGCGGGCCAGCGCCAGCTCGGCCTCCGCCTGCTCGCGTTCGCGAACCGCTTCCGCCGTTTCCCCCTGACTCGCCGCCCGGCTGAAGAGCACGAGCAACACGATGAGCACGCCCATCGTGCACAACAGCACGGCGAGAAACGGGAACAGCGAAATCGTCGGCCCCGACGTGGGCCGCAGGCGACTCATGCGGCCTTCCCGGCGACACCCGCCATCGGGAGCTCGACCCGCCGCGCCGGGCCACCCGTCCCCACCCGCGCCGCCAGCAGCTGCGTGGAGGCAGCGAGCGCCGCCAACACCTCTTCCAGGCGGCCGGCGGACGAGACCGTGGCCAGGTTGTCGTTGAGGGTCTTCTCAAGGCTGGCCAGATCCCGGGTGGCGTGGACGACGCTGGCCAGCAGCTCGGTCTGGCCCGCCACGATCTCCTGCCGCGATTCGAGCGCCCGGATCGCGGTCGCCAGGGAATCGGCCGCCGCCGCCCACCGTTCCTCGCGTTCTGCGACGAGGCCGGCATGGGCCTTGGCGAGCGAATCCGTCCATTCCCGCAGGGCGGCGCGGAGCGAGTCTTCGAGCGATGTCCGCAGCGACTGCCCGGCACCGTCGAGCACGCCGGCGAGCGTCTTGGTGGCCGTCTGTTCGAGCTTCCGCCAGGACTGGGCCTGGGCCTCGATCAACTGCTCCGAACTTCGCCCCACGGCCTCACCGAGACGGGCCACGGCCAGCGACATGCCTCCGGCCCCGGAGAGCGACTGAAACCGACCGGCCAGCGACTCCCAGGCGACGGCATCCACCTCGCCGAGCATTCCCTGCTCGAAGCGATCGACCACGAACTGCACGAACATCAGCACCATCGACAGGCCGAGGGCCGTGGCCGTGGTGTCGAAAGCCGTCCCCAGGCCGGCGACCACGCCGGAGATGTTTTCCAGCTGCGTGGGGGAGAGATTCGCGATGGCCACCGTGAGCCCGATGACCGTGCCGAGAAAGCCCATGATGGGAATGGCCCAGACGACGAACTTCACCAGGCCGTAGCCCTGCGCGGCCCGGCCGGCATCGACGTCGGACAGATACTTCAGATGATCCTCGAGCCCGTCCGGATCGCCGGTTCGGGCGACGAGATCGATCGCCTCCCGCAGCCGCCTGACGAGCAGGGAGCCCGAATCGGGCTGCCCTTCGCCGGGGAGCGTCGCCAGCAGGTCGGCGGCCTCCGCCGGATCCTGGCCACCGTCGGGAATCGGATCGAGGTGATCGACATGAACGCCGCGACGCTGCCAGACGACGTCGGCCGCCTTGATGACCAGCGACGCCAGCCCCACGAAGAACATCACGACTTCGACATACTCGACCCAGTGCCCGGCGAAGTAGCGGATCACCGTGGCGTCGGTGAGGACGCCCCCATGGATGAGGGCAAAAAACGCAGCCGAGGCCGCGCCTCCCCACAGCAGGGGCGAGCGGACGAGCATCGTTGAGAATGCGGCAACTTTCGACACGGCGTAACGCCTCCGGCGCCTGAATAGCAAAACTTCCTCCCGGCTCGCATCGCCGGATTGCCCCTTTAATCGGCACGACCCACCCCACCGATTGAGCCGAAACCACCGCACCCAAACGACGGTCTTGTCTAGTCAACCCGGCCAGCCCAAGCACCACATTCCCCGCCGTCCGCCAGCCGCCTCCGACGGCCCCGAAGACGACGTTGCCGCCCTCGGGCCGCAGTCCGTACCGTGTCGCGGTCATGACACCCGGCTTTCCCCAAGTTTGTCGGCGGCTGGCCATCCCGATGCTGGCGGCCTGCCTCGCCTTCGCCCCGACGAGCGCACGAGGGCAGCGGCCTGCCGCCGCCGGATCGCATCCGGCCGGGCCGACGTCGGCAGACCGACTCTGGGTCACGACGTTTCCCTTGGATGACGCCCGACACGTGATGCTCGTCGTCGACCCGATTCTCAAACAGGTGGCTGTCTACCACGTCGATGCCGTGACCGGGACGCTCACGCTGAAAAGTTCCCGGGACATCTCGGCCGACCTCCAGGTGGGGGATTTCAACGCCCAGGAGCCGAAGCCGGCGGCCCTGCGGAAGATGCTGGAAATGAAGGCTGTGCCTTCCCCGTCGCGCTGAACCCGTCAGGCAAGGGCTACGGGTTGCGCACGAGCGGACGACCGCGCGTAGAATGCGAGGGGCGGCGGGCCGAAGAAAGACCTGGGGCTCGTTCCACCCACCAGCATTTCCCATGGCCGGACGCTACCTTTCTCTCGAAGAAGCCGCCGCGCACCTGCAGCTCGCCGTTGACGAGGTGCAGCGGCTCGTGGACCGCAAGAAGCTGTACCCCATCCGGGACGGGGCAGCGCTAAAGTTCAAGGCTGAGGACGTGGAGGCCTTCGGGGCCGATCTCGCGGCCGAAGCAGGCACGAGCCGCGACCTTCCGGCCGCCCCTGCACCGGAGGCGGGGCCCTTGTCCGACATCGAGCCGATCGATCTCGAACTGTCCGATGCGTCTGGCGTCGTGATCGAGACGTCGGGGCAGCCGTCCGCCGTGGAGGTCGCGGTCGATGATTCCCTGACCCTCGACGTGGAGGCGCTCGTGGACCTCGAGCCCGTCGCCGCGGCCGGGCCACCCGCCTCGGGATCGGGCGCGATCGAACTCACGCTCGACGATGCTCCCGCGACGAGCGGCCTCTCGGCATCGGCCATCGACGTGGGCGGAGCAGCCCCGCCCGCCGAGCCCGCCGCCGAAGCGGGCTCGCTGATCTTCGACGACGCGGGGCTCGTCGATTCGATCATTTCCGCGTCGGCGGCGTCGCTGGTCGCGCCAGACGCGGCCGCCGTGGAGCCCGAGGCCGACGATCCGGGCACGCTGGAGATCGATCTCGGCGAGCCGTTCGACGGTGCCGCCGGATCACTGGCGATCGGCTCGGGCGACGACCTCGTCCTCGGCTCCGGCCCGCGGAGCGGCCAGGTCGGCTCGGCGCTCTCGGGCGTGCTCGACAGCGGCGTGCGGATCGAGGAGAAGGCCCTCGAGATCGAAGGGGTGCAGGCGTGGGACGAAGTCGATCTCGGCGTGCCTGACGAGGAAGAGCCTGCGGCGAAGAGCGACGCCGGGGTGGGCCTCATCGGCGACGATGGGGACGTGCTCGACGGGGATGCGTTCGATCTGGGCGGTGCGGGCGACTTCAGTATCGGGGAGGAGGGAAGCGCCTCGGTCGTCATGCCGACCGACGAGTCCGAGGACGGCTCCGAGTTTTTTCCCTCCTCCGCGGGTGACGCCTCGGGCCTGTCCAGCCCCAATTTCAGCGCGATCGGCAGCGGCGCATCGATCGATCTTTCGGGTGAGCCGGGGATCGACATGCGGTTCAGCACCCTGCAACTGGTCAGCCTGATCTGCTGCTCGCTGCTGCTCCTGATCGGCGGGCTGGTGACGTTCGACCTGGTGCGGACGATCGGCAGCCCGCGAGGCACGCTGCTGGCGAACCCCATTCTCGACTCGCTCTCCCAGACGTTCGGCTGGCGATAGGCCGGGCGCCGGCGATTGCCTATAAAGGAAGCGTGATTCCGCCACGCCTCCCCGCCATCGTCGTTCCGTCCCTGCCGACCATGCTCGTGGCGGCCTGCGGCCTGCTCGTGACCACGGGTGGCTGCGGCCGCGAGGCGGACCTCCGCCCGGGCGACGTGCGGTCTTACCGAGCCCCCAAGGTCGCCGCTTCGACGCCGGCTGCTTCGGCGGCTCCCGCGGGAGCGGCCGAGGGCCGGTCGCCGCTGCGGTATGACCTGCCGGAGGGCTGGTCGGACGGCGCTGCCGGCGGCATGCGCCTGGCCACGCTGCTGATCGGAGATCCCGCCCTGAAGCAGGAGGTCACGGTCATTCCCGCGTCGGGTTCGCTGGAAACCAACGTGGCCCGCTGGGCGGGCCAGCTCGACGCCCAAGCCGATGAGACCGCTCGACAGCGGGCCGCCATCGCCGCGATCTCGGCCGGCGAGACGATCGACGTGGCCGGCGTTGCCGCCACCGTGGTGCTCCTGCTCGACACGGCAGCCGCCGCCGGAGGCGATCAGGGAACCGCGATCCTCGGGGCCATGATCCCCGTGGACGAATCCTCCGCGCTCTTCGTGAAGTTCAAGGGACCGGCAGCCGTCGCCCGTCGGGAACGCGATGCCTTCGTGCGCTTCGTGTCGTCGCTCCGCTGGAAATGACGTCGGCCCCACCGACCGCCCTCGAAAGGACCGAGCATGGCCACCGGCAGCATCCCCGCGTCTCCCTTCCGCTTCGGCGGCCGCTCCACGTCGCCCACCGACCTCACGGCACGCGGCCTGGCCTGGCAGGCCCTCAAGACGGCCGGTTCGCTCAAGATCACGGTCGTCATGTTTCTGGCGGCCACGTTCCTCCTGTTCGTCGGCACGCTCGCCCAGGACGAGAAAAACCTGCCCGAGGTGAAGGCCGAATACTTCAATAGCTGGGTCGCCCGGGTGCCGTGGTCCGACTTTTTCCCGGTCACCGTCTTCGGCCCGTCGTCGCTCACGGGCTGGTTTCCCTTTCCCGGCGGCGCGACGATCGGCCTCGTGCTGATGATCAATCTCGTCGCGGCGAAGGCGACGCGGTTTCACGTGGCGGCCCGCGGCCCGCGGCTGGCCTGGGGCACGCTGCTCACGCTGGCCGGAGCCGCCTTGACCACGGGCGTCATCCTCACCGGCCATCGCTCCGACGGCCTCCAGGGACGGCCGCCAATCGACTACCAGACCGTCTGGCGGATGGTGCAGGCAGGCTGCGGCCTCGGCGCCGTCGGCCTCGCGTTCGCGGCCTTTCGCAGCCGCCACAACCTCGTCCGGACGATCCTCGGCGGCACGGCGGCCGTGACGACGGCCATGCTCGTGCTCACGCTCGCGGGGGGCGACGCCTGGCGGATGAACGATCCTGGGCTGCGGATCATGTGGCAACTGATCCAGTCGAGCGCCGCGGCGCTGGTGCTGCTGGCCGGGCTCGTGATCGTGTTCGGTGCGCGCGGCGGCAACGTCCTGATCCATGCGGCCGTGGGCCTGCTCATGCTCGGCCAGTTCATCTTCGGCGATCGGCAGATCGAGGAGCGGATGTCGCTCGTCGAGGGCCAATCGACCAACGTCGCCTTTCGCACCGACGAAACGGAACTGGCCGTGATCGACACGGGCGACTCGACGGATGATTCCGTGACGGCCATCTCGGGCCGGCTGATCGCCGCGCGGGCCGGGGGCGAGCCGATCTCGATCGACGGCCTCCCGTTCGACATCCGCGTGGTGAGCTACTTTCCAAACTCCACCGTGGTCCGCGTCGGACCGGTGGCCCCGAATCCGGCGACGACGGGACTGGGCGGGCGGTGGCTGGCGACCGAACGTCCGCCGGAGGGAGGGGCGTCGTCGCGGTCGAACATCGCCTCGGGATACGTCCAGTTGACGGAGCGGACGACGGGCCGCGACCTCGGCACGTTCCTGGTGAGCCAATTCCTCAACGACCAGGGTCAGATTTTCATGGGCGGGCAGGCCGATGACTGCGACGTGATCGAGGTCGAGGGCCGGCCGTGGCGGCTGCAGCTGCGGTTTCGCCGCGAATACAAGCCCTACACCGTCATGCTCGACGACGTCCGCAGGCTCGACTACGCCGCCAGCGACACGCCCCGCGATTATTCGTCGTACGTGACGTTCACCGATGCGGCGTCGGAGGCCACCCAGAAGGGACGCATCTGGATGAACAACCCGGTGCGCTACCGCGGAGAAACCTTCTACCAGAGCCAGTACTCGCAGGTCGATCTCGGCGGCGGCAAGGTCGGCGAGATGACCGGCCTCCAGGTGGTCAGCAACGCCGGATGGCTCATTCCCTACGTCGCCTGCGTGCTCGCCTTCTGGGGCATGCTCGTCCACTTCGGCGGCACGTTCGTGCGGTTCGCCGACCGTCACGAACGCGAGGCGGATCGGGCAGGGAAGGAGGCATCGCCCCCCTCCACGGCCCCGCGGTCGCGACGGAGGGGGGCGGAGGCCGCGCCCCAGGGAGCCGCCTCCGGCGGCGGGTGGCTCGTGCCGGCGCTGGCCCTCGGGCTCGTGGCCGCGTGCGTCGTCTCGGCAGCATGGTCGCGACGCCCCCGGGGCCAGGAGGCCGACTGGCGGTCGGCGGGCGCCCTGCCCGTCATGCACGAGGGCCGCGTGAAGCCGCTCGACACCGTGGCCCGCAACACGCTCCAGGTGCTGGGGAATCGCACGAGCGTCGTCATGCCGTCCGACGCGCCCGCCGGCAGCCCCAAGGGCCGCATCTCCGCCACGCAGTGGCTCCTCGCCCACATGGCCGGCGCCGACTGGGTCGATCACGCGCCCGTCTTCCGCATCGATGCGCTGGAGGTTCTCGATCTCTTCGACCTGAAGCGTCGCCAGGGGCATCGGTATTCGTTCGCCGAGCTCGACCCCGGGCGGGGGCAGCTCCGCGAGCAGAGCAAGACGATCCGCGACACGCTTCCGGAGGAGCGCACGTTCGTGCAGAAAAAATACCTGGAGATCGAGCAGAAGCTGATGGTCTACGATCTCATCCGCTTCGCCTACCGGATCCCGGCCGAGCCGAAGCCGAGCGGCGAGGGGGAAGAGGCCCGCCGGTCGATGCTCGACCAGATGGCCCGGCTGATGCAGGAAAGCCGGATGCTCGATGCCAATCATCCTCCGGCGGTGATTCCGCCGATCCGGCAGCCTGCCGCCGACGGCGGATCCTCGCAGCCCGACGCCCGCTGGCAGGCCCTCTACCCGGCGGTGGTCACGGCGATCGTGGGCCGCATGCTCGATGGCCATGCAGGCGCGCCCGACTACCGGCCCAATCCGGCCATCCTGCCGTTCATCCAGCTGCTCGGAGGCGTGGACCTCCGCCCGTCGGCTTTCAACGAGGCGGTGCGTTCCTAAACGCCGGTGATCCCCGCGGTGCCCGCGGTTCGCGAGACGGCGGCCAAGGCTGCCTACGAGGCGTGGTTCAACGGATTCAATCCGACCGACCTCGCCAAGTGGATGTATGTCCTGGCCACCGTTCTTTGCTTTACGAGCTTCCTCGTGTGGCACGCCCCCCTCAACCGGTTCGTCTCGTGGATGCTGCTGGGGATCTTCCTGCTGCACACGTTCGCGCTGGCCTCGCGGATCTACCTCACCGGCCGGCCGCCCGTGGTCAACCTCTATTCTTCGGCCGTGTTCATCGGCTGGGCCTGCGTGATCGCCGGGCTCGGCCTGGAATCGCTGTTCCGGCTCGGGATCGGCAACCTCGTGGCGGCCGCCAGCGGCGCCCTCACGCTGATGGTGGCCTACGGGCTCGACTCCGGCGACACGATGCACGTGCTGCAGGCGGTGCTCGACACCCAGTTTTGGCTCTCCACGCACGTGATCACCGTGACGCTGGGCTATGGAGCCACCTTCCTCGCCGGCATGCTGGGCACGTGCGCGATCGTGCAGCGGCTCTGGTCGCGCTGGGCCGGCGGCGGGCCGGGCACCGACGAACGCGACCGGCGGATCCAAGACCGGCTGTTTCGCATGACCTACGGCGTGGTCTGCTTCGCCCTCTTCTTCAGCTTCATCGGCACCGTGCTCGGCGGCTTGTGGGCCGACGACAGCTGGGGCCGGTTCTGGGGATGGGATCCGAAGGAGAACGGTGCGCTCATGATCGTGCTGTGGAACGCCGCCGTGCTCCACGCCCGTTGGGATCGCTGGATCGGCCCGCGGGGATTCGCCCTCTTCGCGATCGGGGGCAACATCATCACCGCCTGGAGCTGGTTCGGCACCAATCAGCTCGGCATCGGCCTCCACAGCTACGGCTTCACCAGCGGCGTGCTCATGCTGCTGGCGGGCTACGTGGTCAGCCAGCTCGTGCTGATCGCAGCCGGCTTCCTCCTGGCACGGTCGGATGCCCGCGTCGATCTGCGTGGGTGACCCTCCCGCCGGCCGCGGTGATCGAGCGGGCCGCGTTGATCACGGCCGCGGTCGCTGCACTTTCCGCCACGCGCCCTCCGCGAACTGCTCGACTGCGACGTCGTGCACGGCCAGATCGAGGCGGATGGCACCGCCGCCCCCCGTCTTGAGCACCGTCGCCGGAGCCGCGTGGCCCCGGGCCGTGGCATAGGCCCGCTCGACCTCCCGCCAACGCCGGCCCCCCTCGCCGCTGACGATCACCCACTCGGCCTCCGTCGCCCGGGCAATGTCGGGAGGAAGGCTCGACGCGCTCCCGTGATGTGGCGCGACGAGCACATCGCAGGAATCCGGCCCGGCAGCCACGAACCGCCGGAGCGATTCCCCCTCCAGGTCACCTGTCAAAAGCAGCCGACGGCCGGCGGACTCGATGCCCAGGACGACGCTCGTCTCGTTGTCGGGAATCTCCCGGCCGGGCCGCGACCGCTGCGCCCCCGCATGCAGCACCCGGACTCGGCAGCTTCGATCGAGGGGGAATGAGTCGCCTGCCGCCACGGCACGGACCGGAATCCGCGACTGTCGGGCAAGCAGCAGCAGCTCGCCGACGGCGGCCGTGTCGCGTCGCAGGAAGGCCTCGGACACCACGATCTCGCCGATCGAGAAGCGTTCCATCAAGTCGGGCACGGCGTTGAAATGATCGGCGTCGGCATGCGAGATGACGAGCGAGTCGATCCTGCCGATGCCCTCGTCCCAGAGCACACCCGTCATCGCCCGCCGCGCCGCTCCCGGCCCGCCCAGCCGACCGGCGTCGTAGACGAGACACCGCCCGGACGCCGTCCGCACGACGATGCCGCATCCATGCCCCATCGCCGCGACGACGGCCCGCAGCTGGGGCGACGGCGGCGCGGCCAGCGCCGTCACGGCTTCTCCGGCCAGCCCCACGCAGGCCCAGCATCCCGCCACGAGGCCCCACGTGAGCGGCCGCCTTAGTCGCTCCGCCGACAGCCCGACCGCGGCGGCCGTGAGCCAGCCATACCAGCCGGCCACCCACCAGGCCGGCGGCCCCGCGACCCATGCATACCCGCCCGGCAGGGCGGCGGCGATCTCCACCAGCCACACGGTGCCGCCGAGACTGGCATCGCAGGCCCAGCCGCAGGCCGTCGCCACCGCCAGCGACACGGGCGCCGCGGCCAGGCAGAGAAACCCCCATCCCATCGCCGCCGCCACGAGCGGCGCGATGAGAGGGTTGATCAGCACCGCCACGGGACTGACGACGTGGAAGCGCGCCGCCGCGATCGGCGCCGTCACGGCCCACACGGCAACGCCGGCGACGAAGAGATGCCAGGCCTCGGTGGCCACCCGCCGCAGCCGTCGCTCCAAAGGGGAGCGGCTCCGCTCGATGAGCCTTGCGATCGGGTCGTCTTGGCTCTCCCGGCGGCCGAGCATCTCCGCGACAGCCACGAGCACCGCGGTCGAGAGAAACGAGAGTTGTGCGCCGGTGCGAAACAGTTCGGCCGGCTGCCACACCAGCACGACGATCGCCGCGGCGGCCAGGGCGGTCATTGCCTGCGTCCGCCGGCCCGCGAGGGCCGCGCAGCAGGCCATCCACACGACGATCGTGGCCCGCACCACCGGAGTCTGCGGGCCGACGAGCAGCAGATAGCCCCCCGTGATGACCAGCGAGGCGAGCACCGTCCACCGACGGCGGATCGGCGCCAGCCGCAGCAGCCGCCCGATCGCGTACGCGAGGATCGACACATGCAGCCCCGAGATCGAGAGGATGTGAACCGTGCCGGTGACCACGAAGAGGAGGGCCTCTTCGCGTGGGAGCGACCCGCGATCCCCGATCAGAAGGGCGGCGGCGAGGCCCGCGCGACGCGGGGCGATGCACGATTCGAGCACGGCCGAAGCGCGGTCCCGCAGCCGACCGATCGCCGCCCCGACAGCGACCGCGTCGGCCGGCTCCATGACGCGCATCGCGGCAGGGTCACGCACCCGCACCACCGACAGGCACCGGCTGGCACGGGCTTCGTCCTGCAAATCGACATCGCCAGGGTTTTCCGCCGGCGGCGGACGCATACCCCGGCCGAACACGACCACCCGATCGCCCACTCCGACCGCGACCGCCGTTCCCGTCACCGTCACCGCAGCCCGGCCGGAGGCCGGCCGCCAGGCCGCTCCATCCCGGACCCGCGACACATCCACCACGTATTCGACGACGGGAGGCAGCGTCGGCCCGGCCAGCCGGGGGGATGGCGAGGCGTCGCGGTGCGTGCGCGGAGATTCCACGACCACGCCCTCGATCGCCACGGGCGCGGGCGAGTCACCGAGGCTCCAGGCCAGATCATCCGCCGTGAACAGGCTCCAGCGGGCGGTGGACCACGCGGCGGCCGTGCAGGCCACCGCCGCCAGCAGGGCGACGCCGGCGGCCGGCCCCAGCCCCCGCGCGGAAAGCCGCTGCCAGGCGACAAGGAGCACCGCGGCGATGATCCACCACGCCGCCACGGCCAACGCCGCCCGCCCCGGCACGGTAGCCCACCTCGCAAGGGCGACCCCGGCGGCCGTGGCGGCGGCCGTGGCCACGAGGGGTCGATTCGGCAGCGGGATCTGACGTCGCCATGACCGCAGGGGGAGGCATTCCGTGGCCACCCACGCCCGTGCGGCATGGATCCACTCCCCGACCTGTTCGATCGTGGCAGGATCACGAAAACCGACCATATCCCTGATCCCAGCGACGCCGTGGAGCGGCGGCGATCTGCGACCGCCTCTTCCATAAGGCGAGAATGGGGCAGGGGAGGGGCAACCTCCGTCAGCCTGGCCCGGTCACTCCGCTTTTTGCGGCGACGGGATCGATAGAAAGAGTCGTCCCTTGCACTCCGCCAGCGCCTTGGCAGCGGCCGGGGAAAGCGATTTCAGGCCCTGGAGAAACAGGCGGCGCCCGCCGAACCGTGCCAGCTCGACGGCGGCCTCGTCGGAGATGGCGGCGAGACCATTGAGGCCCAAGTCGCACTTGCAGCCGGCCAGCGCCTTGGCGGTGTCCGCGGAGAGCGTCTTCAAGCCCATCAGATCAAGCTCTTCCCCCTTGAACCCGGCAAGCACCCGGGCGGCCGCGGGCGACAGTTCCTGCAGGCCGTCCAGCGACAAAACCCGCCCCGGCCGCTCCATGATCTTCTTGGCCTGCTCGACGGAAAGCGTCTTGAGGTCGTCATGCCTCAGCCAGTCGGGGCTGGGGGCAACGGCTGCGGGAGGGGGCACGGCGGCTGCGTTCGCACAGAAACCGATGGCCAAGGCCGCGATGGCGGTCGTCGTCACGAAGTGGCTCATGCTCATCTCCTTTTATGCGCAGAATTTTCGAGACATCAGCGAACGCCGGCACCGCCGGAACGTTACGCCCCGGCACGTCATGCCTTGGTGGCCTGCAGAATCCGCGG
>CAZONY010000016.1:0-5017 GCA_964581215.1 uncultured Chitinophagaceae bacterium
TGCGGAGGGGAGGTGGGAGCATGAGTCGTCAGCGGTTTCTCGCGGCCCCCGCGATCCTGCTGGCCATCGCTGCGACCGCCGGCGGGGCCGAAACCACCAGCGAGGACACGACCCGCGCCACGCGGGCCCGTGACCACGTGCAGGCCGCCCAGGAGCACTTCGCCAAGGGCGAATATCTGGCGGCGATCGACAGCTGCTTCTTCGCAATCCTCGAGCAGCCCGATTGCTTCGATGCTCACTCCCTTCGCGGCCTGGCCTACCTGGCCCGCCACGAATACGCCAAGGCGATCCACAGCTTCGACCGGGCCATCGAACTCGATCCTGCCTCGGCGCTCTCCCATAGCCACCGGGGCGTCGCCCACGGCGCCCTCGGCCGGTTCGACGCCTGCATCGCCGACCAGGACCAGGCGATCTCACTCGACGCGAATCTCCCCCTCGCGCTCGCCCGTCGCGGCGCCGCCCGCGTCGGGAAGAACGATCTCGCCAAGGCACGGCAGGACATCGACCGGGCACTGGCTCTCGATGGCAGGCTCGCCGAAGCGCTCTGCACGCGGGCGCTGCTCAAGGCGGCGAAGGGCGACCTGGCTGGCGCGGCCGCCGATGCCGACGCCGCCATCAAGGCCGATCCGCGGATGGCGCGGGCCCGCTACGAGCGGGGCGTGATCTGGCTGCGGCAGGGCAACGGCGCCGCGGCCTCCGCCTTTTTCGACGAGGCGATCCGGCTCGATCCCCGCGACCCCGCGGCCCTCGTCGCCCGAGGGCAGCTGAAACTCGCCGCCAAGAAGTATGCGGACGCCCGCGACGACTTCACGGCCGCGATCCGGCTCGACCCCATGTCGGCCGCGGCCTTCGCCGGGCGGGCCGAGGCCCACAAGCGGCTCCGCGACACGGCCGCGTCGAAGGCCGACCTCGCCCGGGCGGCCGAGCTGCAGCCCGCCGACCCGAAGACGAAGAAGCGGGCCATCACGAAAACGGAACTGCCCCCCCGCTTCGAACTGACGTCCCGGCCGGTCGATCCGGCGAAGCACGCCGCGGCCCTGGCCGCCGCCCGGCAGATCGACGCCCTCATCGCCGCCAACCACGAGCAGCACGCGATCACGCCGATGCCGCCGACCGACGATGCGCAGTTCGTGCGGCGGATCTACCTCGACATCGCCGGCCGCATCCCCAGCTTCAAGGAGGTGAACGCGTTTCTGCACTCCCGCGACCCCGACAAGCGGACCAAGCTGATCGACGACCTGCTCGGCCGCGACGACTACGCCCTTCATGCCTTCAATGGATGGGCCGACGTGCTCCGCTACCGCGACCGGCTCAACGACGCCGTCCGCGGGGAGCCGTGGCGGCAGTGGCTCAAGCAGTCGCTCGCCGCCAATCGCCCCTGGGACGAGATGGTGCGGGAGATGATCGCCGCCGAGGGGCTCGTCTGGGAGAACCCCGCCACCGGCTACCTGCAGCGGGATCCCGGCATGCCGCTGGACGTGGTCAACAACACCGTCCGCATCTTCCTCGGCACCCGGATCGGCTGCGCCCAGTGCCACAACCACCCCTTCGACACGTGGACGCAGAAGCAGTTCTACGAGGCGGCGGCCTTCATGGTCGGCGCCGCCACGCAGGCCGGCGACAATGACGGGGGATTGTTCCGGGACGATCCGCTGCGGCGGCTGCGCGCGGAATTCGCGGCGCTCGAGCAGGAGGAGGAGGACCGCCGCCGGCGGTCATACACCTTCGACCAGCACGTCTCCGAGAACCTGATGATCGTGCACGACGACGCGGGGAAACGGCTCACGCTGCCCTCCGACTATGCCTACGACGACGCGCAGCCCGGCGACCCCATCGAGCCCCGCGCCCTGTTTGGGCCGGAGGCCAGGCCCGCGGCGAACGAGACGCCACGGCAGGCCTTCGCCCGCTGGCTCACCGCCAAGGACAACCCGCGGTTTGCACTGACGATCGCCAACCGCCTCTGGAAGCGGGTGTTCGGCGCGGGGCAGATCGAGCCCGAAGACGACATGACCGAGGCGACCGTCGCCGAGAATCCGGCGCTGATGGCCTTTCTGGAAACGCAGCTGCGGGATCTCGACTTCGACATGAAGGAGTTTCTGCGGATCCTCTACAACACGGCGACCTACCAGCGGCAGGCCTTCGACGGCGAGTGGTCGCCGGGCACGCCCTACCACGTTCCCGGGCCGCTCCTGCGGCGGATGACGGCCGAGCAGGCCTGGGATTCGATCCTCACGCTCGCCGTCTTCCCGATGGAATACCGGGAGCCGCCGGCGCGGCTCTACGCGGAGGCGGCGGCCCTCGATCTCGAGAAGGGCTCGGCCGAGGACGTGATCGCGGCCCAGCAGCGGGTGGCGGCGCTCGACCGGCTCTCCCGCGACCTGCAGAAGCCCCACACCTACCAGGGCAACCTCCTGGCCCGGGCCTCCGAACTCCCCTCCCCCCTGCCCCCCAACCACTTCCTGCGGATGTTCGGGCAGTCCGACCGCGAACTCATCTCGGCCTCCTCCACCCGTGGCTCCGTGCCGCAGGTGCTCTTCATGTTCAACGGCCAGATCTCGCACATGCTGCTCGAGAAAAACTCCACGATCTACACCACGATCGCCTCCACGAAGACGGTGCAGGACGGCGTGGAGGCCCTGTTTCTCACGATCCTCACCCGCACGCCGACCCAGGAGGAGATGGCCGCGGCGATCAAGGAGGTGAGGGTCGATGGGCCGGCCGGCTACGGCAACGTGGTGTGGTCGCTGATCAACACGCGGGAATTTCTCTTCATCCAGTGAGGGCGGACGCGATGTCGGGAGCGCTGCGAGAACTCGTTGCGGGGATGGACGGCCTCAGCCGGCGGCGGCTGCTCGTCGAGGCCGCCCGCACGGCCCTCGGCGTGGGGCTGCTCCCCGCGATCGGCGGCCTCGCCTCCGCGGCCCCGGGCCATGGCCAGGGGCGGCGGCTCATCTATCTCTACATGGCCGGCGGCATGAGCCACCTCGACACGTTCGACCCGAAGCCGGGCGCCGAGAGCCAGGGGCAGACGGGCACGGTCACGACGACCCTGCCCGGCATCCGGCTGAGCGAATACCTGCCGACGCTGGCACGGCAGACCGACCGGCTGGCGATCGTGCGCTCGATGACCGCGCAGACGGCCGATCACGAGCAGGGCGAATACCAGATGCGGACGAGCTACGAGCAGATCGCCACGGAGCGGCATCCCGCGCTCGGCCCCTGGATGCAGCGGCTGCGCGGGCGGCGAAACACGGCCTTGCCCGACACGGTGCTCATCGGCGCCTCGCCGCGGCATCCGGCGGCGGGCTTTCTCGACCCTGCCTATAGCCCGCTCCCCATCGGCGATCCCAACGAGGGCCTCGAAAACACGGAGCCGCCCGCCTACCTCACCGAGCAGTCATTCGCGAAGCGGCGCGAACTCATCGACACGTTCGATCGGCAGTTTCGCCAGCGGTATCCGCTCGAGGCGGTGCGGCGCTACACCGACTTCTACGATCAGGCCGCGGAGCTGCTGACCAGCGGCGACCTCGCCGCCTTCGACCTGCGGAAGGAAAAGGACGCCGACCGCGACCGCTACGGCCGCGACGCCTTCGGCCAGGGCTGCCTGCTCGCGCGGCGGCTGATCGAGCACGACGTGCGGTGCGTGGACGTGACCCTCGGCGGCTGGGACATGCACACCACGCTCTGGGACGCCAAGGCGATGCCGGCCCGGGCGGGCCTGCTCGATCGGGCGGTGGGAACCCTGCTCGACGACCTGGCCGACCGCGGCCTGCTCGCCGAGACGACCGTCGTGCTGACGACCGAATTCGGCCGGTCCCCGCAGGTCAACGGTACCGGCGGCCGAGACCACCACCCGGCCGTATTCTCCGCCCTCCTCGCCGGCGCGGGGATCAAGGGGGGCGTGGTGCACGGGAGGTCCGACAGGAACGGCCACGGCGTGGACGACGCGGGCGTGACCGCGGCCGACTTTAACGCCACGATCGCCGAGGCGCTGGGGCTGCCTCGCGGCGAGGTCGTGATGTCGCCCACACTGCGGCCCTTCACCGTGGCCCATGACGGCACGCCGATCGCGAACGTGCTCGGATGATCACGGCGACGTCGGGCCGGCGGCCGCTCAATACCACACGCCCGCGCGGACGAGGAACGTGTCGCCGGGGTGATAGTCGGCCGTGTCGGTGACGTAATACTCCACCAGCCGGCCGGTCACCCAGCCGGTCTCCAGCCGCCAGTTCACGCCCAGATCGGCCGGCCGCCGTTCCCAGCCGACGAGGAGCCGATAGTCGTGGTAGACGACGATGTCGTTGGCGCCGCCGTCGCGTTGCACCGCCCACTGGTTGCCACCGAACTCTCCGGCCAGATACAGCCACTGCGCCGCCCGGTTGCTCTCGGCCACCCGCCAGGCCAGCCGCGGCCGCGGAAAGATCAGTTCAAACCGCTGGTCGTCGGCGGGCGTCCAGACCAGGCCGCCGGCCGGCAGGATGTTGACATCGTAGCGATCGAGGTAGATCACGCCCGCTACCACGCGGAGATCGTCACGGGCCTCCCAGGCGCCGAAGCCGTGGCCGGTGATCCGGAAGGCCTGCGACGTGTCGTTGACGAAGTCGCTGTACCAGCCCGGGGCGACGGCGAGATCCACGCCGAACCGCGTGCCGATCTTCGAGAGCCAGCGGGCCTGGATCCACGACTCATAGAGCTGCGCCGGCAGTCCCGGGTCCATCGGCCCGCTGACTTCGTCGATGAAGGTCGTGCCGAAGCCGGGCGTGACCAGGAGCGGCGACTCGACCGTGGGGGCCGGCATGCCGATCGTCAGGCTCGTGTCGAGCGTGGCGAGGCCGAGGCCCTGGGAGCCCAGCCGCGGCAGCTCGGTGAGCGTGACGATCGCCTGTTGCAATGGGCCGGGCTTGGCCCCCGGCGGGAGCTTGCGGCCGGCGGGGGGCTCGAACTCCTGCCGCGGCTGCCCCGGCGGGGCGACGTCGTCGGGCAGCAGCGGCTCGGTAAGGTCCTGCGGGTCGCCGAG
>CAZONY010000016.1:5027-17519 GCA_964581215.1 uncultured Chitinophagaceae bacterium
CTCCACCGGCGGCAGCGGCACGGGTGCTTCGTCGGCCCGGACCGGCAGCCACGCGACGACGGCCGCTGCAACGACGAGAAGGATCTTTACATCCATGGACTGCGTCGCCGGACGCGACGCCCCATTCCGACCGGAGCTCGGCAAGCCCGCAGGGCGTAAAGCTAATATGCAAGCCCCAGCCGCAGCATCAGCGTGTCGTTCAAGTTCACGTTCTTCGGCCCATCGACGATGTAGACGTTGCGGGCGAAGACGTAGCCCACCTCGAAGCTGCCTGCCAGGCCCTGGGCCGTCATCGGCACGAGCTCCGTGCCCAGCGAGATGCGGACGTCGTTGTAGTCGAACCCGGTCACGCCGGCCTTGCCCGACTGGTTGAACGTCCAGGCGCCGCCGCCATATTCGCCGGCGAGAAAGCCCCACACGGCACGGTTTCGCAACTGCGAAAACCGCCAGGCCGCCTTGGGGGCGGGGAAGAAGATGTCGTAGCGGGCGTTGGGGTTGGGCACCCATGTCGCCCCGACCGCCGGCAGCAGCTTCACCTCGAAGCGGTCGAGGTAGACGATGCCCAGCTTCGCCTGCCACTGCTGCGACAGGTTGAGCGTGCCGATCGCCCGGCCCATGATGCGCCAGCTCTCCCACACCAGTTCGTCCCAGGTGGTGAAGATGCCCACCCGCACGCCCAGCTCGGCCCCAAAGAGCGGCGTGAACTGCGGGTTCCACGCCGTGTCGATGAACACGTCGTAGGTGTTCGGGGGCAGCTCGACGAAATCGTTGTTGGCGTTGGTCTTCGGCCCGTTCCAGAGCTGGAGACCGAAGCCCGGCGTGAGCAGCAGCGGCGCCCGGTTGAGGTTGGCCGGCGAGTTGAAGAAGAACGGCACCGCGAACGTCGCGGACGTGTCGAGCTCGTTGACGCCCAGCTGCCGGCCGGTGTTGTTGCCGAACAGGTAGGCCCAGCTGCCACGGGCTCCCTGGTAGAGCCGCATCGACTTCTGAAACGTCGGGCTCTCCGTGATCGAGTTGCCGGCCGTCCCCATGTCGGGTGCGATCTGCGGGATCGTGGATCCGGTGGTCGTGTATCCCGGATAACCCGGCTGGCCGCTGATGGCCGAGGGGGCCCACGTGGGCGCGGGGCTGGCCGCGGGCGCGGCCAGCATCTGCCCGGGCTGCGGCGCGTAGGGATCCCACGATGGCGGCGGCGGCGATACCGGAGCGCCGAACTGCACGGGGATGATGCGATCGAGATCCGACTCGGCCGGGCTGGGCAGGGCCACCGTCTGCGCGTTCGCGCCGCGCAGCCCGCAGGCTGCGGCGAGGATCGTCGCGAGGAGGAGACCTGTCAGCCGCATCGAAATGCCCTGCCACCAAAGGATTTGGGGATGGGGAGGTACCGCGCTTGGTGGCCCGAGGGCAAGGTCGCGGGCCGCCCGTCGGCCCCGAGGCGACGAACGGCGGAAAATGGGATAGTTGGGGCATGCCCCTCCCTGACGCCGTCGTTGCCAGCCTTCGCGAATCCGCCTTCGCCACCGTCGAACTGCACCCGCAGATCGGTTCGACGATGGAGCGGGCGCGGGAGATCGCGATGGCCGGGACGACGCCGCTGCCGGCGGTCGTGCTGGCCGACGTGCAGACGGCGGGCCGCGGCCGCCAGGGGGCCAGATGGTGGCAGCCCCCGGGGTCGCTTGCCGCGAGCATCGTCATCGATGCAGCGACGGCGGGCGCGGCGGTGCAGCCGACCTGGTCGCTGGCCTGCGGCGTGGCGCTGGCCGAGGCGATCGCCGGCATCGAACCCGCGGTCGCACCGCTCGTGAAATGGCCGAATGACCTGGAGGTGGCGGGCCGCAAACTGGCCGGCGTGATCCTCGAGGCGGCGGCCGGCGGTCGCGCGATCCTCGGCATCGGCGTGAATACCACGGGCTCCGCGGCCGACGCCCCGCCACCGATCCGCGACCGGCTCACCACGCTGCCCGACCTTACGGGCCGCGTCATGCCGCGGGAGATCCTGCTGGGGGCATTTCTCCCGCGCTGGCTCGGCCTCGTGCGCGGGATGCAGGACCGGCCAGAGGTGCTCGTCGAGCGCTACGCCATCCGCTGCAGCCTTGCCGATCGGCCGGTGACGGTGTTTCGCGGCGCGGAGACGATTTCCGGCGTCTGCCGCGGCATCGCCGCGGACGGCAGCCTCGTGGTGGATACCGCGGCCGGTCGGCAGCTGGTGATGTCGGGTAGCCTCACCGACCCGGCACGGGCTTGGCGATGAGAGGGGCCGCAGGCTACGCCTTGCGCCGCATGGCCCACACGCACACCTCCCGACCGCCGGTCGAGAGCTGGCGGGCCCGGGGCCGATAGCCCCACGCGGAAAACCTTTCGAGCCAGGCCGGCAGGTCCGCGGCCCGCCCCCAGGTGGGCAGCTTGAGCGTGGCGATGATGCCCTTGGGCCGGGCGCCCGGGGCGGTGACCGTTCGCTCCAGCGCCTCCATCGTGCTCGACGGATCGATGTTCATGTCGGCGACGACCCAGTGGAACCCGCGAAATGCCTTGAGCTTCACGTCGCGGGCCCGCATCCGCCACTGCTCGAACCGCGCGTGGCGGCTCACCCGCTCATCGACGAGCGCCGGATCGATGCCCACGACCTCGAGCCCGGCCTCCAGGAGCCGCTGGCAGGCACCGCCCGGCGACGCTCCCAGCTCGACGGCCCGCTGCCCGGGCTCGAGCGGGATGCCGAAGGTTGCGATCGCCTCGTCGAGTTTGAGCCACGCCCGCGAGACTTTGTCGTCTGGCAGGGCGACCGGATAGTTGCCCCCCGGCCAGCAGCTGGGCGGCGTGGCGGCCCGATGCCACCCGATCCACCAGCGGTCGGGCGAGTCGATGATGCAGTCGAGGACGAGGTCGCCAGGCGTGGCGGTCGCCGCACTGGAGGCGGCGAGGCCGCAGGCCTTCGCAAGCACCGCCCGCACCGCCGGCAGATCGACCTCGGCCCGCGGATCGCGGCTCCACACATGGAGCCGGTCCCAGCCGGTGGCGGCGGCGAGCCCGGCCGCCCGGGCCGCGCGTTCGGCGTCATCGGCCCCCGTCACCTGGCCCAACGAACGGAGGCAGGCACGGCCGAAGACGAGATCAGGGAAGATGTCGTCAGGCGGATCGAAGCCGCCGAGCCGGAACGTGACGATGCCCCTCCGCCAGGCCGCCTTGCGGAGGTCGGGCAGCACGGCCTCCTGACGTCGGCACAGCTCCGCCTCCGCGCCCCCCTGGCAGGCCACCAGCAGGAATTCACCGCGGCTGGAAGGGGGGGGATGCACCGGAGGAGTTCCGCGAAGGCCACGTCGCTACGGAAGCCCGACGCACGGGTTTCCGATCAGGGTCATACCACATCGGGCGCGGAGGGCCGCGGCGCAAAAACTAGGCCGGCCCGGGCGCCCAAGGGCCCGGGCCGGCCTTTCTCGTCTGAACGTGAAACCGTCAGGAAAGCGTCAAAGACCCTCCCCCGACGTGCCGACGGAGAGAGCGCCGGAGCGCTTCTCCGCCAGGAGAAGGCTTAGGCCTTCTTCTTCTTGGCGGCCTTCTTCGCAACCTTCTTGGCAGCCTTCTTCTTCTTCTTCGCCATGGAAATGGCTCCTTACCACGAGCACCCGAAACTCACCAACGACCGATCCCCTGGGTGCTCTGTGGAGGGGACGGACGACGTTTTGCAACGCTTCACGACGCGAAAGTGCGCCGTGATGGGAGAGTTGTGGACAATGGAGATAAAAACTGTCAAGAGAATTTGGGAAATTTTTTGGGGTCGCATCCCGAGGATCTCGGGGTCCCAGACCATCGCCTCGACACGCTCGCGGTCGCCTCGACGGTGGTATGATCCGCATCGCGACGCGCCGCAACGCGTCGAACCAGGTTGAAACTCACCCGCTTCACAGCATCCGTCAGGGGGCACGCTCACGCGTCGAATGAATACCGATGGGGTCGCACCATAGTCTGCATCTGGCCCGTCGCATGGGCTCGCTCGAGCCCTCCGCCACGCTGGCGATGGCCGCCCGGGCCTCCGCCATGGCCGCCTCGGGCCTGAATGTCATCGATCTTTCCGTGGGCGAGCCCGACTTCCCGACGCCCGACCACATCTGCAAGGCGGCCGAGGTCGCGATCCGGGCCGGCAAGACGAAATACACCCCCGCGGCCGGCATTCCCGAACTCCGCAAGGCGGTGGCGGCCGACTGCACCCGGCGGACCGGGCTGGAGGTGACGCCGGCGCAGGTGGTCGTCTCCAACGGGGCCAAGCATGCCCTCCACAACGTCTTCACCGCCCTGCTCGACGAGGGGGACGAGGTGATCGTGCCCACGCCCTACTGGGTGAGCTATGCCGAACTGATCAAGCTGGCCGGAGCCAAGCCGGTGCTGGTGCCGACGCGGATCGAGGACGATTTCAAGCTCCGCCCGGAGGCCCTGAAAAAGGCCCTGTCGAGCCGGTCGCGGATGCTGCTGCTCTGCTCCCCGAGCAATCCCACCGGCGTGGTCTACACGCCCCAGGAACTCGGGGCCCTGGCGGACATCGCCATCGAGGCCAACCTGGCCGTCGTCTCCGACGAGATCTACGACCAGTTGGTGTTCGACGGCCGCCGCAGTGCGTCGTTTCCGACGCTGCGGCCCGGACTGGCCGAGCGGACGGTGGTGGTGGCGGGCGTCAGCAAGACCTACTCGATGACCGGCTGGCGGATCGGCTGGACGATCGCGCCCGAGCCGCTGGCCAAGGCGATCGGCAGCCTGCAGAGCCAGGAAACGAGCAACCCCTCGAGCGTAAGCCAGTACGCGGCCCTGGCCGCCCTCACCGGCCCGCAGGACTGCGTGGCGCAGATGTGCCGCGAATTTCAGAAGCGGCGCGACCTCGTGGCCGGACGGCTGCAGGCGATGCCGGGCGTGCGGCTGCCGGAGATCGGCGGCGCGTTCTATGCCTTCTTCGACATCTCGTCGCACCTGGCCGCCGGGAAGCACGGGATCACGAACTCGCTGCAGTGGTGCGAGGCGCTCCTGGAGAAGGAGCACGTGGCGCTCGTGGCCGGCAGCGCGTTTGGCGCGGAGGGCCACGTGCGGATGTCGTTCGCGGCGGCCGAAGAGAAGCTCGTCGAGGGCCTCGACCGGATCGCCCGGTTTTTGTGACGGCGGCCGCGCCGGCAGGCTGAAGCCCGCCCCACAGGGCCGGCAGGATCTCCGCATGCACACTCTCGGCATCGTCCTCGCAGGCGGGGCGTCGCGGCGGATGGGCCTGGCCGACCGCGGCGGGAAGGCGGCCGTCATGCTCACGGGCCGCACCCTCCTCGACCATGTCTGCGGCGCCGTCCGCCCCGCCGTCGATCGGCTGGTCGTCGTGGCCGCCCCCGACCAGCCGATTCCAGCCCTGCCGGAGATCGACGCGGTGATCCACGACAGCCGTCCCGGGGCAGGGCCGCTGGCCGGCATGGCCGACGCCCTCCGGACCGCCGGCGCCGGCGTGGACCGTGGATTCATCGCCTCGTGCGATGTGCCGCTGCTGCGGACCGGCCTCGTGCGCCGGCTGCTGGACCGGGTCGGTGAGCCCGGTGTGGCCTGGGCCGTGCCGCTGATCGAAGGCCATCCGCAGGTGCTCGTCTCCGCCCTGCGGCCGATCCTGCTCGGCGAGATCGATGCCCATCTGGCGGCGGGCCGTCGCGATCCGCGCGGCCTCATCGACCGGCTGCGGTCGCCGACCCGCGCCGCGGATGCCGGAGTGCGGCTCGTGCCCGCCGCGGATCTGCTGGACGTCGATCCGGATCTCGTGTCGTTCACCGATATCGACACGCCAGACGACCTCGCACGAATCGAGACACGGCTCGTATACTCCGCCCCATGGCGACGCGACATTCCCGAAAGCCGCGGGGGCAGCGGCCGCGCCGACGCTGGCTGAGGCTGCTTGCTGCGGTCGCCATCGCCTGCGGCATCCTCTGGGCGGTGCCGATCGTGCTCGTGGAAACGCCGCTGCGGGACGTGCCGCTGCGGGGGGCGTTCGCCGGGATCGACGGCCGGCTTTCGAGCGGCGCCGCCGCCTGGAACTGGCTGGGGCCGATCGAATACCGCGCGGTGACGCTCGCCGATCGCACCGGCCGCGCGGTGGCCGGCGTGCCGCGGCTCTCCATCGAGCGGGGCCTGGTCGGACTGGCCATCGGGTGGCTCCGCGGCGGGCCGATCGATCTCGGCACGGTGCGGATCATCGGCGCCGAGGTGCTCGTCGAGGTGCGGCCCGGCGGCAGTGGCATCGAGGACATCCTCGCCCCCTGGCTGGCCGCGGCCGCGCGGCCGGCCAACACCCCCGCGGCCACCAAACGCGACGGCGGCGTGTGCTGCGACCTGGAGGTGATCGACGGCGCAATCGAACTGGTGGATCTGGCCCGCGACGACAGCTGGCGGATCACCGACCTCCTGGCCGCCATTCCGATCGGGCCTGGAGCCGGGGCGTCGGCGGCACGTCCTGGCTGGACCGCGGCCGGACGCGCGCAGCAGGGGGGACGACCCTCGGCGGCAGTCGGCATGCGCAACGAAGCGACCGCCGCCGATCCGGCGCGGTTCGACCGCACCACGATCACGGCCGGGGCCACGGCGGCCCTGGCCCGCGTCGGCGGGTGGTCCGTGTCGTCGCCGGCCCGCCCCACGGCGGATGCCCCCGCGACGCTGGCGGTGGCGGCCAACCGGCTGCCGCTGGGCGTGTCGAGCGCGGCCGCCACGCGGTTCATGACCGACCACCTGCTCGACGGCCTCGCCGATGTCCGGCTCGACATCACGCTGCCGCTGGTCGAGGCCGCCATGGTGCCGGCCGACGGAGACGGCGGACAGATGCCCGATGGAGCGGCTGCCGTGCGGCCGTTGGCGGTGGTGGGAGCGGTGACGGTCGCGCAGCTGGCCGTGCGCTCCGCTGCCACGCTCGAGCCACTGGCGGCAGTCGAGCGGTGCGAGGTGCCGCTGGATGTCGTGGTGCACGGTGACACGGTCACGATTCGTGACCTGCGGGCCATCTCGCCCCTCTTCAAGGCCGAGGCCTCCGGCCGGGTGCGGCTGCCGGCGGGCGACCCGTGGGCCTGGGGTGAATCGCTCGTGGGCGAGAACTTCGCCGTGGCTGCCGACATCGATCTGGCCGCCGCCGCCCGGGCGATTCCCGGGGGACTCCAGGTGCGTCCTGACGTGAAGGTGACCGGGGGCCAGCTGCAGGTCACCGCTGCCGCGCGGCCCGACGGCAAGGATCGCGTGCTCGAACTGCGGGCCACGTCCCGTGATCTGGCCGCGGAGCAGCATGCGGTGGATGGCATGCGGCCGCTCCGGTGGAACGAACCCTTCACCGCGTGGCTCCGCGGCCGTCGCGGTGCCGCGCGGGGCGATCGCTTCCGGGTCGAGGAGGCGCGGGTGGCTTCCCCGGCGGTGGAGGTGGCGGCGGCCGGCACGGCCGAATCGCTCTCGGCGCAGTGGACGATCGACATCGGCACGCTCGTGCGCGAGGCGGCCGAAGTGCTCGACGTGGGTACTCTGGCGGTGCGCGGCACGGCCCGCGGATCGGTCGAACTGTCGCGGGCGGCCGGCACGAAGATATCGTCGGCCCGGCTCTCCGCGGCGTTCACCGACGTTGCGGTCGCCGCACCCGGACGGCGGGAGTGGTCCGACAAGGAGATCACGATCGAAGCCGAAGGAGAGGGCAGCAGGGCCGGAGCGGCCTGGCTGGTGGACTCGGCCGAGGCCAGGATCGCGGCCGACGGCGATCGAATCGAGGCCACGCTGGCCGGCGGTGCGATCGTCGATCCGCGGGCGATCATGCGGTTTCTCGCCGGGTCGGGGGGCGCGACGACGCCGTGGCTACGGACCGCGCCCGACGCCGATGCCGCGTCGCTCGACTGCTCCGTATCGGGTGACCTGGCGCGATGGCAGGCCAGGCTGGAGGCGATCGCGGGCGGCGCCGCTCCCGTCGCGATCGACGGCCGGCTCGAGGCGACGGCGGCGGTGACGGCCCGCGGCCATGCCTGGCAGATCACGCGGGCGACCGCGGAGATCGAGAAACTCGCGGCCACGCCCGCGGTGGGCGCGTGGCGGATCGAGGAGCCCCGGCTGGTGGCCACCGCCGCGGGGCTCGTCGATCCCGGCGCGGGGCTGCTCGAGGTGTCGTCGGCCGAACTGCTCACGGCCACGCTTTCGCTGCGGACCGGGGGCACGCGGCTGGCCTTTCCGGCGGCCGGCGGCAGCTTCGTCGATCGGGTGCGCGGCAAGGTGCAGTGGCAGGCTGACGTGAGCCGGCTGGAAAAATGGCTGCTGCCGGCGGCGACGGTGGCCCGGTGGCCGGCTGCGGGACGCGCCTGGGGCACGGCCGAACTCCTCGACACGCCCGCCGGCGCGAACCTGCTCGTGGAGATCACGGGCAATCAACTGGCGGTGGCCCGGGCGGTGGGCGGCACGCCGCTGGCCGGTGGGGCCTCGCCCCCGCAGCCGGTGTGGATGGAGCCCCGGGTGGCGTGCGTGCTGGAAGTCACGAAGCCGGTCGCTGCCGCGGGCCAAGTGGCCGACGGGCTCTCGATCGACCGGCTGGCGATCGATTCATCGACGCTCGCCGTCGCCGCCAGCGGCCGGGTGAGCGAGGCTGGCGACGTGCCGATGATGGAGCTGGGGGGCACCATCTCCTACGACTGGTCGCAGGTGAGCCGGCTGCTCACGCCCTGGACGGGAGGGGGCGTGCAGCTGGTCGGCGGCGGGCCGCGGCCCTTCGCCATCCGCGGGCCGCTTGGCACGCGGGCTGCGCTGGCCGGCTCCCCGGCGACGGAGGGCGGGCCGCCGGCGACAGTGCCGGTGCCCGAATCATGGCTCGAGGGCGCCGGCGGGGGTGGACCACGGGCTCACACGATCACGCTGCCGGTGCCGGCGGCACGTCGCACGGCGGGGATCGACCGGCTGCGGGAGGTTTCGATCGACACGTCGACCACGTGGACCGGCGCCGACCTGGGCGGGCTGCGGATCGACGCCGGCGAGATGGCGGTGCGGCTCTTCGAGGGGCAGCTGGCGTTCGGGCCGTTCGACATCGGCTCCGGGGGCGGCCGGCTGCGGGGAGCGCCCTGGATCAAGCTCCTGCCGTTGCCCGGAGAGCTCGTCGTGCCCCCGGGCCGGCTCGTCGAGCATGTCGCGCTCACGCCCGAGATGTGCAACCAATGGGTGCGGTGGGTCGTGCCCCTGCTGGGCCGTTCGACCAACACCGAGGGGCTCGTGAGCATCGACGTGGCGGGGGGCCGAATCCCGCTGGGCGACCCGTTTGGGGGCGAGATGGGCGGGCAGATCGTGTTCGATCGGCTGGAGACGACGCCGGGGGGGGCGGCCCAGCCGCTGGTGAACCTGATCGTCAAGCTGCAGTCGGTGATCGATCCGCGATTCGCCTTCGGCGACAAGACGGTGCTCATGCGGGTGCGGCCCGATCCGGTGCGTGTGCAGCTGGCCCAGCGGCGGCTGTTGCACGAGGGGCTCGTGATGGACACCGGCCAGTTGACGGTGCGCACGAAGGGGAGCGTGGCGGCCGACGGGGCGCTCGACATGACCGTCGAGCTGGCTTTGCGGGGCGACATCGCCGGGCAGACGCCGGTGATCGCCACGCTCCTGCGGACGCCGCTGGTGATCCCGCTCAAGGGCACCGTGCATCATCCGCAGTTCGATGCCGGCCGGATCGACGCCATTCTCGGCCGCATCGTGGAGAACACGGCCGAGGCGGTGATCAGCGACGGCCTCTCCCGCGGCCTCGAGGCCCTCTTCGGCAAGTGACGCGGTCGCACCGGCCTCACGCCCTCTGCCACGTGGCGAGGGCCAGGGCGAGGCGGTCGAGATGCTCGCGCGTGTGATGCCACGACAGGCTCACCCGCACGAGGCTGCCGCCCAGCGGCACGCTCGGCGGACGGATCGCCGGCACGAAAAAGCCCGCGTCGGCCAACTGGTCTGCGAGGGCGACGGCCGCCTGCGCCTCCCCGGCGATCACCGGCACGATCTGGGCCTCGGCCCCGGCCACGTCGAGCCCGCCGTGGCGCAGCCGCGCGCGAAACTCCGCGGCGCGGGCGAGCAGCTCCTCCCGCCGCCACGGCTCCTCGGCCAGCAATTCGATCGCGCGGGTCGCCGCAGCCGCGATGGCCGGGGGATGAGCGGTCGAAAAAACCCAGGCCCGGGCCCGGTGCCACAGCCAATGGACCAGACGGCCGCTCCCGGCGACGAATCCCCCGGCGGCGCCCAGCGCCTTGGAGAGCGTGCCCACGCGCACATGCACGCCGTCGGCGGTCGCCGTGTCTTCGACCAGGCCGCTGCCCCGCCCCCCAAACACGCCCGTGGCATGGGCCTCGTCCACCATGAGCATCGCCGCATACCGATGGGCGAGATCGCACAGCCCGGCCAGCGGTGCGACCGTGCCGTCCATCGAGAAGAGGGTGTCGGTGACGATGAGCCGACGGCGGGCCTCCCGGGCGCCTGCGAGCAGGGCATCGAGGGCGGCGAGATCGCGGTGCGGGTAGGTTTCGACGCGGGCGCCCGAGAGCCGGCAGCCGTCGATGATGCTCGCATGGTTGCGGCTGTCGGTGGCGATGACGTCCCGCGGGCCGACCAGTGCGGCGATCGTGGCGGTGTTGGCGGCAAAGCCGCTGGGGAACACGAGGGCCGCCTCGACACCGAGCAGTTCGGCGACCGCCCGCTCGAGCCGCTCGTGGGCGTGCGATTGGCCGCTCACCAGCGGGCTGGCGCCGGCCCCGAATCCTTCGGCGCAGGCGGCCTTCGAGGCGGCCTTCGTCAGCCGGACATCGCCGGCATAGCCGAGGTAGTCGTTGGCCCCAAAGTTGAGGAGCGTGCGACCGTCGAGCGTGACTTCCGCCCCCTGTCGCCCGGTGCGAATCCGCATCCCGCGCTCGAGGCCGGCCTTGCGGAGGGTGCCGACCTCCCCCTCGATCCAGGCGAGCGCTTCCGGCAGCGGAGCGGCATCAGGCGGCGCGGCGGCGGGTTCGGCAGGATCGATGCGGCACGGCATGGGGGCCATTGTACGGAGGGAAGAAGGGGCGGCACCGGGGCCGCATTCGCAGGCTGAAGCCTGCGTTCCCTGATGTGGGAAGGGCTTCTTCAGCCGGCGATGCCGGCCAGTTTCTCGATCGTGCGAAACTCCGCCGCCGTGACCGGCGTCACGGAAAGACGGCTTCCCCGCCGGAGCAGTTCCATGCCGGAGAGCGACTTCACGCCCCGCAAGGCGTCGATCGACACCTCCCGTGGGAAGATCGTCACGAGTTTGACGTCCACCATCGACCAGATCGGGTTCTCGGGCGACGCCTTGGCATCGTGATAGTCGCTTGTGCGGTCCCAGGCCGTGGGGTCGGGATAGGCCTCGCGAACCACCTCGACGATGCCCGCCACGCCCGGAGGCGCGGCATTGGAATGGTAGAAGAGGCAGCGGTCTCCCCGCTTCATGGCCCGCAGAAAGTTGCGGGCCTGGTAGTTTCGCACGCCCTCCCAGGCGGTCCGGCGGCCCTTCGCCGCGGCGAGGTCGTGGATCGAGAAGACCGATGGTTCGCTCTTGATCAGCCAGTGCTGCATGCCCGGATGATACCAGTTCAAAAGAGGCGGGCCGGACGGTTGCCCGTCCGGCCCGCGTGCATCTTTCGTTTCGGCCGGCCGTCTTTCGATTCCGGCAGCCGTCGCGTGAACCCTGCGGCGAGGACTAGCAGCCCTTGCGGCAACCCTTGCGGCAGCCCTTGCCGGCACCGCTCTTGCCGCCGTAGCAGGCGCCGTTGGCCGGCACCTCCTCCTCGACGCACTTCTTGACCTTCACGCAGACCTGCTTCGTGACCTTCTTCGGGACACGAACGGCGTACTGCTCGGTCTTCGTCTCCTCGACGCACTCGCTCGAGCAGACCGTGGTGGTGCGGCTCTTCTGCACCGGCACCATCACGGTGTAGCTGCACTCACGGGTCCGCGTCTCGGGCACGCACTTGTTGACCGTCACCTCGCGGGTGCGGGTCTCGCAGCGGCACTTGTTGACACACACCGTGCGGGTGCGGGCCTCCGGCACCATCTTCGTCACGCAGTAGGAGCGGGTCCGCTCCTCGCAGCGGTGCTTGGTGACGCAGTAGGTGAAGGGCACCTGCTCGCACTCGGTCCGCCACATCGTGACCTCGACCTCCTTGGTCTCGCAGGTGGGCACCCACTTACGGCAGCAGACCACCTTCGGACAGCAGGGGTTCCCGTCGGCGTCGTACTTGCCGTTGGACGAGATCTCCTTCGCCTCGGTGACCCAGTGGCCGCCACGGCAGGTGACCGTCTTCGTCGACTTGACCGGCACCCGCTTCATGACCGTCTTGTGACCAGTCATCTGCTCGGTGTAGGGCACCTTCACCGTGTAGGTGGACGTCTTTTCCTCCTTGACGGGCACCATCACCGTGTAGGACTGCTCGATCTGCTCGGTGTAGGGGACGTTGACCTTGTACTCGACGGTCTTCGTCTCGGGCACGTTGACGTTGACCG
>CAZONY010000017.1:0-12802 GCA_964581215.1 uncultured Chitinophagaceae bacterium
TGATCTTCACCGGCTTGCCCGTGGTGAGGACGCCATACATGCCGGCGGCCGAGATGCCGATGCCCTGCTGGCCGCGGCTCATCCGGAGCCGGTGAAATTTCGAGCCGTACAGCAGCTTGCCGAAGATGAGCGGGATCTGCTTGCGGACGATGCCCGGGCCATTGTCCTGCACGGCCATGCGGAAGCGGGCGCCACTGTCGCCCACCTGCTCGATCCGCACCCAGATCTCCGGCAGGATGCCCGCCTCCTCGCAGGCGTCGAGCGAATTGTCCACCGCCTCCTTCACGCTGGTGAGGAGCGCCTTGCGGGGAGAGTCAAACCCGAGAAGGTGACGATTCTTCGCGAAGAATTCGCTGACGGAGATGTCCCGTTGGCCGGCGGCGAGAGCCTGGGCGGTGGCCCGCCGCTTGGCCGGGGCCTTGTTCGGGGCAGGACGCGTGGTCGTCTCGTGTGCCGGCGCGGGCTCGGCCGCCTGCGGGGCGGTCGTGGGGGCGGCAGCACGGGCGGGACGCTTCTTTTTCGCCATGATCTTCGCCCGAAACTGTGATCGCCACCGGCAGGCTTGGCAAGAGGGGCGAACTTTGCCGGTTGGAGGGGCGCCGTCTGATCGGCAGTTCCGCCAAATGCCGAATCCAGGGTCGTGGTCGGCGGCGGGGCATCCTGCGGAAGGCGGGGTGGGGTCTCGCCGTCAACCGAGAAGGAGAAACGCCGATGCCGACGAGAGTCATCCTACCGAGGTGTGCATGGGCATTCGCGGTGGCGCTTGCCGCCTCCTCTGCTCTGGCCGTGCCCATCAATGGCGGTGTGGAAGCCCCGACGCCCGACGTTTTCTCCAACTTCTGGGTGCCGCCGGTGCCGGCTGGGAATGCTCCGGGAGTGGGAGCGCAGTTGTACGTCTCTCCCCGACCGGTGCCGCCGCGGGTGGGGCATACCTGGCATACCTATCCGCCATTCATGCCGCACGAGTTTCTCTACAAGCACCGTCGCCGCTACATCCGTCCGGCGGGTGCGACCGGCATGCGGACCAACGTGCACGCCTACTGGTGGTGAATCGATGGGGGCCGTCATGAATCACTCTTCGCTGCGCTCTCTCCTGGGCCTGCTGGCCTTCGGCCTGTGTCTCGTCGGCGGCGCGTCGGCGCTGGCAGGGGGGCTCGGGCATCATCGTCAGGGATGCTGTGATGGCTCCTGCCCGGAGCAGGCCTGCGCCGGCTGCGGTCACCGCGCCGGCTCGCGGCATGCGGCCGCATGCTCCCGCTGCTGTGCGGGCCCCTGCTGTGCGAATCAGTGCTGCCGTGGGCTGTGCGACGGCCATGGCCATCACGCGCTCAAGCACGACACGATCGAGAAGCGGTATTTCCTCCGCAGCCAGGGGAAGAGCTGGCACAGTGCCTGGTATGACCCGTCCGTCGGCCGGCCAATGGCACTGGTCGTGCCCCCGACGGCCGAGTTCACGTCGGAATATTCATGGGGTGTGCCCAGCTCGCGGGTGATGCCGATCTACCACCAGTTCCGCCGGCCGTACCCGGGGCCGGGCGCCGTGCCGGGGGCCGGGGGCGGCTTCATGCCGACGCCCAATCAGCCCAGTGATACGGTGCAGTTCGGCGTGCACGCCGTCCGCGGCCCATGGGGCGCGTACTGACCTCACGCGGTCGCCAGACTGGCAGGCTGAAGCGTGCCCCACATCGCTATCGCAGGCGCTCGCGGGCGAGGGCGGCCCAGGGGCTTTCCGGTGCGAGCGTGAGGAACGTCCGCAGGTGGCGTCGCGACTCCGTCACGCGGCCGCACGCCTGGAGCACACCGGCGACATGCCAGTGGGCGTCGGCGTAGTCGGGCTCCTGCCGGAGCACGCCGTCGAGCGCCGCCAACGCCAGTTCGTGGTCGCCAAGTTCGGCCAGCACGCAGCCCAGGCTCGTGCGCGCCTCCAGATGATCGGCATCGAGTTCGAGCGCGGCGTAATACCGTTCGCGGGCGGCCGTGAGATCGCCCGCGCGGTAGAGCAGTTCGGCCAGCATGAACATGACCGGGGCCGCCGGCCCCTCGGCCTGCAGGAATGCCCGCAGGGCCTCGGCGGCCTCGACGAACTCCCCCGCCGCCTCGAGATCGGCCGCCAGGTCGAGCAGTTCGCGGCCGATCGGCGGAGGGGCTGTTTCCCGTTCTTCCTTTCGGGGATGTGAGCCGGCGGCCCGGATGGGACCGGCCACCGTGCGGCCGGAATCATCCGCGGTCGAGATCTGCAGGCCATCGACGTAGAAACCAAGCTGCATCTGCCCGCCAGACCCGAGCAGCCGGCCGCCCCGGCGGATGCTCAGCCTTCTTCCATCGACGATGATCCGACCGCTCTCGCGCGCCGCCGCGCCGGCACCTCCGGGGGCGAGTCCGGCCAGCTTGGCGTCGATTTCCCGGAGCGAGAGTCCTCCGCCCAGAAGGCGGGCGAGTGTCCTGCCGACGACCAGCTGCTGAAAGTCGAACCACTCGATCGCGCCGGCCCGCTTCGCCGCCACCAGCAGGCCGCCCCGGGCCCAGTGCCGCACGGCCGCCGGGGGAGCGCCGAGGACGTCGGCCATCATGGCGATCGTATACAGCCGACGCACGCCCACCGTCTCGCCGCCGCGGTCGGCATCTGCGTCCCGCTCGCTGCCAAGTCGCGGGGCCGACGGGGTATCACGGGCCGTGCGACCGTCGCAGGATTCGGGGGCTCGTGAGACGAGATGGTCGTCCGTGACCTGGGGCGGCATGCGCGAAGATTCCGGTGCGGTCGCGGAAATCTACCCCAGCCGCCCCGAGGCGTCCATGGCCGGTCGCGGTCAGTGCGGCCCGGGCACCGACGCGATCCAGCCCTCGAGCGGATCGAGCGATCGTGGCAGACCGAAGCGGGGTAGCGACGCCGCATGGGCGGCTTGCAGACCGCAGATCGCCGCATCGAGCAGGTCGCCTCGGCCATCGGCGATGAGCCGCCGCCTCCAGCGCGGAGCGAGCAGCAGCCGGACGGTGAGCCCCGCCGTGCCGGCGCAGATCGCCTCGACGATCGCTTCGCGGCGGCGGCGGCGGTCGGGCGTCTGCTGCTTGGACACGTCGCTCTTGTACGACCGCGTCGTCACCTTTCTGGCCGTGAACCCGGGGTATGCCTCCAGGGCGATGCGCCTCGCCCGCGACCGCGTGCCCTGGTGTCGGTGCGCCGGGAAGGTCAGGCCGGCGTCGAGCATCCGCCCGATGCCGGCGTGCATCATCCATGCCACCGGTGGATTGGCCCAGCGCATGGCCGGGCTCGACCCGGCCGGTTTGTCGGTGCCGCGCCAGGCGAACTTTTCGCCCGCCGGTCGGGCATCGCACCAGCGGCGAAACACCCGCCGCAGGTCGTCCCGTTGGCGACGGCAATAGAACCGCACGAATGCGGACCAGTCGGTGGGCCAGCCTTCGTGTTCGATGAGCGGGCGAGGCTGGCCGAAGGGAAGATCGAAGCCGCCGAGCCAGGGGCCCCCTCCCATGAGGAACGCCTCGAAGGCATCGAGCGTCTCGAGCTCACGGACTTCGTCGAGCTGGTAGACGGTCCGCCGGGCTGATGTCCGCCACCGCCCGACGGCGATCGTGATCGGCTTTTTCGCAGACGGCGCCGACGTGAAATCGACGCCGATCACCGCCATGCCGTCGATCTGGTCCGGCCGCATCGCCGGCGACGCGTCAGGTCGTCTGGCCGCCACGGACGGCCGCCTGCGGAGTGGCCGAGGTCTCGGCCGCCGGCACGTCGCGGGTGCTGTCGGCGGGCGGAGCCGGCTCCACCGCCGGCCCGAGCGGAGCGACGTTCGGCTCTCCTGCGGGGGCGGGAGTCGTCGATTTCGTGGCCGGACCGCTGCCCGCTGCGGCTGGCTCGGGCTTCGCGGCCGGCGCGGGAATCGCCTCGAGTTGGCCCTCGACCGGCTTCTGGACGCGCACCGCACCGGAGGCTTGGGGATCGACGTGACGGAGATTCGAACCGCCCCAGCCCTCGGGCTGGGCGGCCGGCTCGGTGGCGGGGGTGTCACGAAACGTCTTCTGGCTCGTGGTCGGAGCCGGCGCCGCGGGGAGCGCGGGACGCGCCGCTGCGGCGGGAGTCTGGGTGGCCGACGTCGCGGTGGCCGCCGCTGGCAGCGGATTGCCGCACGGGTCGAGCGGCACCCGCATCACGACGGTGCGGGGCTTGCGAACCGTGTAGGTGTAGGGCACCCGCTTCTCAACCGTCCGCGGTACCTGCATCGTCCGTTCTTCGGTGACGTACTTGCAGACCTGGACGCTCACCGGTTCCACCCGCTCCTCGCTGACGACCTTGCAGACCTGCGTCGGCACCTGGCGGACCTGCTCCTCGGCCACCATCCGCATCGTCTGCACGGGCACCTTGTTTTCCACCCGTTCCACGACCTTGCGGACGGTCTGCACCGGCACCTGGCGGACCTGTTCCTCCGCCACCATCCGCATCGTCTGCACGGGCACCTGCTGGACGACCTGCTCGTCCACGTACCGCACGGTCTGCACCGGCACCCGCCGGGTGACGACGCGATTGACCATCGTGGTCTGCGGCACCTGCACCGGCGTGTAGGTGGGCTGATAGGCGCGGTTGACTTGATTCACCACGGCGCCGGGCGTCATCGCCCAGGCGTATCCGCCCCGCTGCCACTGCATCAGGCCCGTGTAGGGATTCACGCCCCAGCCGCCGGGCACCCAGCCGAGTTGGGCCGTGCCGGGCGTGACGACCGGCGTCACCGTGTCGATGGCCTGAGCGCCCACCGAATAGGCGGTGTGCATCGTCGTGACCGGCTCGGCGACGGTGTAGGCCTCCTCCCGCTCGCTCGTTTCATAGACCGGACGGCGGACGGTGGTCACCTGCTGTTGCATCGCGGTTTCGTAGACCGGCTTCATCACGGTGGTCCGCTCTTCGCGGGAGGCGGTCTCGACGACGTCACGGACGACGTCGTAACTCTGGTCGATCACCTGAGTCTCGTAGACCGGCTTCATCACGGTGAACCGCTCCTCGCGGGTCTGGGTCTCCCAGACGGGTCGCTGCACCGTGTAGCGTCGCTCTCGCGTCTGCGTCTCCCAGACGGGCTTCTGCACGGTGTAGGTTTTCGTGTCATAGACGGTCTCGAGCGTGACGCGGTAGGCCGTCACCTGCTCCTCGTCGTAGACCGTCCGCACGTCGAGGCGGTAGGTCTGGGTGGCCGGCGGGGCGACGACGGCGTCACCACAGCACTGCGCCCGGGCGATCGAGACGAGCGGCGCCGCCGGCGTGAAGGCGACGACCGCACATGACACCAGCCGCAGGCAGCGGGCCGGCATGCCTGAAGACCTCGAGAACCGGAAGACACCGGACGTGGACATGACTCGCTCCTCCAAAAAAACGGTGCTTCGAGACTAATCCCCCGTACGCGGGCTTCAAGCGAAAGGTTGAGAAAAAATCAGGATTTTTCCCGGGAAAAATGCGGCCCGGCCCGCACCAACGGCGCAACTGCTCCATCTTATGGCCCCGGGCAATCGACGGCGGGGGCGGGGGGGCCGGGGCGGCAGAGGCTACGAGGCCTTCTCGATCATCCCTCGCTCGCGGGCCGACAGCCGGGCCAGCGACGGGATGCGGTAGCGGATGCCGTCGGTATCGGTGACCAGCGCCGAGTCATCGGACAGGCGGAGGATGTCGTCGGCGTGGGCCACCTTGAATCGCCTTCGCCCGCGATCGGTCACCACGCTCCAGTCGGCAGGCTCGCCGTCGGAAACCCCCTCGATCCGCTCGATGACCGGCAGGAACTCGCGGGCAGCCAACTCCCGCTCCAGCGTCGAGCGCAGCGGCTCGGCGGCGGATTCGAGGGAATCGATCCAGGCCAGTTCGGTGCCGTCGGTGGCCACGATCGCGACCGGTCCCTGCGGCGCCGACACGGGGAACCCGCGGAGCACATCGACGTTGTCGTGCACGGTGCCGTCGGCGGCGGTGAATTGCAGCCTGCCATGCGTCGCGCGGCGCAAGGGGCTCGTGGCGGGAGCCGAGGGATCATCGTGGCTCGTCATGGCAACTCCGTCCGTGTCATTCCGCCGTCGCCGGCTGGTCGGCCTGCTTCGACTGGGCTCGATGCAGCCGTGCGTAGGCGCCGCCCGCGGCGAGCAGCGAGTCGTGGGTGCCGCTCTCCACGATCCGGCCGTCGTCGAGCACGATGATGCGATCAGCCCGTCGCAGCGTGGAAAGCCGGTGGGCGATGGCGATCGTGGTGCGGCCGGCGACGAGGCGGTCGATCGCGGCCTGGATGACCGCTTCCGTCTCCACGTCGACACTCGACGTGGCCTCGTCGAGAATCAGGATCCGCGGATCGACCAGCAAGGCCCGTGCGATCGAGAGTCGCTGCCGCTCGCCCCCCGAAAGAGAACCGCCCCGTTCGCCGATCCGCGAGTCGTAGGCGGCCGGCAGCGCGAGGATGAACTCGTGTGCGCCGGCGGCCCGGGCCGCGGCCACGATCCGGTCCCGCGGAGCGTCGGGGCAGCCATAGGCGATGTTCTCGGCCACGGTGCCGAAAAAGAGGAACGGCTCCTGGAGCACGCAGCCGAGATTCCTTCGATACTCCCCGATGGAGACGTCGCGGAGATCGACGCCATCGATGTGGATCGTGCCACTGGAAGGGTCGTAGAAGCGGCAGACGAGATTGGCGAGCGTCGATTTTCCGGAGCCGCTGGTGCCGACCAAGCCCACCATCTCGCCCGGCTCGATCGTGAGATCGACACCATGAAGTACCTCGCGGGCCCCGTAGCGGAAGTGAACGCCCGAGATCTCGATGCGGCCCCGGACGCGGCCGATCGGCACGGGCCTGCGTGGCTCGGCGACGGAAGGCCGACAGTCGAGGATGTCGAAAATCCGCTGGGCGCTGGCCGCCGCCCGCTGCGTGGCCGGCACCATGTGGATCATCGACTCGACGCGGTTGTAAAACCGCGCGATGTAGGCCAGGAAGGCGGTCAGGCCGCCAACCGTCACCGTCCCGCCGAAGACAAGCCACGCCCCCGCGGCCCACACGACGAGCGTGCCGAACTCGCTGAACAGGCTCACCAACGGCCCGAAGAACGACCAGGTCACGTTGACGCGGTCATTGGCATCGAGCACGCGGTCGTTGGCGGTCATGAACCGGCCGATCTCCCGCTGCTCCTGCGCGAATGCCTTCACCACACGGATTCCCGGGATCGTGTCGGCCAGCACGCTGGTCATGTCCGCCCAGGCCACGCTGGCCCGCGAGAAGCCACGGCGGAGCCGGGCCCGCACCGCGTACACCAGCCAGATCACCAGGGGGAAGGGCACGAGCGTGACCGCGGCCAGGAGCGGGTTGAGGGTGACGAGCACGACGGCCGTGAGCGACACGAGGAGCAGGTCCGACACGAAGTCGATGAGGTTGACGGAGAGGAAGAGGTTGAGTCGATCGGTGTCGTTGCCGACTCGCGAGATCAGATCACCCGTCCGCTTGCCCGAGAAGAAATCAAGCGACAGCGACTGCAGATGGGCGTAGGTGCTGACCCGCAGATTGGCGGCGATCCGTTCGCTCACCCAGGCCAGCGTCCAGGTGCGGGCCCACGACAGGAGCCAGGCCGCGGCGGCGGCCAGCAGGAGCCCCCCGAGATACCACCAGACGGCAGAGAACGGAATCGGCTCTCCCTGCTGGCGGGGAATCAGCACGCGGTCAACCAGCGGCATCGTGAGGTAGGGTGGGATCAGCGCGGCCGTCGTGCTCGCGATGGAGAAAAGGCCGCCGACGATCGCCGTGCCGAGGTAGGGACGGGCGAAGCCCGCCAGGCGGATCAGGGATCGCCACGACGCCTGGGGCCCGGTGTCACCTTCGTCCTCATCGAGCGCCTTCGAGGGAGGCGGTGTGGCCGGGCGGCTCGGGGTGGCCGGGCTGGTCGCCATCGGCTGGAAACGTCCATGGACGAGCTGGTCGAACACGTCCTCCAGGGCGTGGATCCCCTTGGCCCGGGCGGCCGTAAACCTCCACTGGGCGATTACCTCGCCGTCCCGTACCAATTCGATCCGACCGATGGCGGCGCGAAGCTGGACGTCAAACTCGGTGCCGGCATCCAGCGGCCATTCGAGCGGCCGGCCAAGGGCAGGCGGCAGGGCGGTATCCGGATCGTCGGAGAGCAGACGCCGGGAGGTCAGGACGATCCAGCCGTCCGCAAAACGGAGGCTGCCGTCGAGGTCGAATCGGCAGGACGCCAGCACCGATTCTCCCGGCTCTAGGGCGAACCGTGACGGGAGAGACGGGGCTTCCCGGGCGGGACTTGCAGGGGCGGGCGTCGGAGGATGATCGGGCGGCATACGGGGGTGGCGGACGACCCCCCTTCAGGCTGATCGGACGCTCGGATTTCGGCCCGGGAAAATTTCGTGGCTTTCCGGACGTCCCTAGAGTACCGTGGTGGGCGGTTTTCGTCGCGGTCCGTCTCCGGGCCTGCCGATGGACACATGCTCACGCGGAAATTTTTACCACCTGTAGGTCTCGTGACGGTCGTTTTGCAGGAGCGATTTTCAATCCTTCCATGACGCCCACCTCTGGGCCCAAGCCCCACGAGCCCACTTTTTCCGTCCCGCGGGCGATTTTTGATCCCGCGTCGGCCGATCGGCATGGAGAATGCTCCTTCGTCGACCGAACCCGTGCCCCCGGCGACGCGCCCGTGGGGCATCAGTCGAACCATGTGCCTTCCCCCCCCACGCGTCGGCGGAATGTCCGCCGGCCGGAAAGGCACGCCAGCCCCAGCCCCGAGCACGCGTCTGCGACGGGTGACGAGAGCACGCACCAGCGTCCATGAACATCAGTTCGCTCAAGGTTCTCCGCGGTCCGAATCAGTGGGCGTCATTTCCGGTTCTCGAGGCGGTCGTCGACCTGGGAACACTCGAGAATTTTCCCTCGAACACCCTGCCCGGCTTCAATGACCGGCTCATGGCCTGGCTCCCCTCCATGATCGAGCACCGCTGCTCCATCGGTGAGCGGGGCGGGTTCTTCGAGCGGCTCCGCACCGGAACGTGGATGGGGCACGTTCTCGAGCATGTGACGCTGGAGTTGCAGTCGCTGGCCGGCACGCCGGTGGGATATGGCCGGGCCCGGGAGACCGGCACGACGGGCGTCTACTGGGTTGTGATCGAGTACAAGGAAGAGACCTTCGCCATCGAATGTCTCCAGACGGCCCACCGGCTCCTGCGGGCTGCCATCGACGACACGCCCTTCGATGTGGCGGCCGAGGTGAAGCGGCTGCGAACGCTCCTGCTCGACGTGCAGCTCGGGCCGAGCACACGGTCGATCGTGAATGCCGCGCAGGCCCGCGGCATCCCCACGCGGCGGCTCACGGCGGGGTCGCTCGTGCGGCTGGGGTTGGGAGCGCGGCAGCGGCGCATCATCGCCGCCGAGACCGACAACACGTCGGCCGTCGCGGAATCGATCGCCCAGGATAAGGACCTCACCCGCAGGCTGCTGGCGGAGGGAGGCGTGCCGGTCGCCGAGGGGCGGCCCGTCGCGGACGCTGCGGATGCGTGGGCTGCCGCCCAGGAGATCGGCGCCGCCGTGGTGGTGAAGCCTCGCGACGGCAACCAGGGGCGGGGTGTGTCGGTGAATCTCTCGGGTCGCGAGGAGATCGAGCGGGCTTGGCACATCGCGCAGGCGGTTTCGCCGGCCGTGGTGGTCGAGCGGTTCGTGCCCGGGGGCGACTACCGGCTGCTCGTCGTGGGCGGAAAAATGGTCGCGGCGGCGCACCGCCGGCCGCCGATGGTGGTCGGCGACGGATGTTCGACCGTGCGGCAGCTCGTCGATCGCGTGAACGAGGATCCGCGGCGGTGCGGTGATCATGCCTCCGCCTTGAGCCCAATCGAGATCGACGCCGTGGCGATGGCCGTGCTGGCGTCGCAAGGGCTCGATCCGCAGGGCGTACCCGAGGCGGAGCGGACGGTGTTTCTCCGCAACAACGCGAATCTCAGCACCGGCGGGACGGCCGAGGACGTGACGGAGATCGTGCATCCCGACGTGGCCGCCCGGGCGGTCGAAGCCGCGCGCATCGTCGGACTCGACATTGCCGGCATCGACGTCGTCGCCGACGACATCGCCCTTCCACTCGAGGATCAACAGGGCGCCGTGATCGAAGTCAATGCCTGCCCCGGCCTGCGGATGCACCTGGAGCCGACGGAGGGCATGCCCCGGGACGTCGGTGCGGCGATTGTCGACACGCTCTTCCCGATGGGTGATGAAGGACGCATTCCGGTCGCGGCCGTCACCGGCACCAACGGCAAGACGACGGTGGTCCGGCTGCTGTCGCACCTCGCCGCCGCCGGTGGCGCGACGGTGGGCACGACGTGCACCGAGGGCGTCTTCATCGGCGGCCGGATGATCGACACGGGCGATTGCAGTGGTCCGAAGAGTGCCCAGCGGGTGCTGGCGAATCCCGCCGTGACGACCGCCGTGCTGGAAACCGCCCGCGGGGGCATCCTCCGCGAGGGTTGCGGCTTCGACTTCTGCGACGTCGCGGTGGTGACGAACATCGGTGCCGGAGACCATCTCGGCATCGACGGCATCGACACGCCAGAGCGACTGGCCTGGGTGAAGGGGGCGATCGTTGCGGCCGTGCGTCCGGGCCGCGGGACGGCGGTTCTCAACGCCGCCGATCCGCTCGTCGTCGCCATGAAAAAGTGGTGCAAGGGGCAGGTGGTCTATTTTGCCCTCGATCCCTCCCATCCGATCGTCGTCGAGCATCTCGCCCAGGGCGGGCTGGCCGCCACCGTCCGCGATGGCTGGATCGTGCTCTGCGACGGTCCCCGTGAGACGCGGCTGGCCCACCTCGATCGCGTGCCTTTGGTGCACCGGGGGCTCGTGTCGTTCCAGGTCGAGAACGTGCTGGCCGCGGCCGCGGCCGCCTGGCGGCTGGGAGTGCCGCTGGAATTGGTGCGGCTGGGGCTGGAGAGTTTTGCCAACGGCACGGCGGGTTCGCCGGGGCGGTGCAACGTGCTGGAGATCGACGGCGCCACCGTCGTCGTGGATTATGGGCATAACGTCCCGGCACTCGAGCAGATGTGCGCCACGATCGTGAAACTGCCGCACCAGCGGCGGATCGCGGTCTACTCGGTAGCCGGGGATCGTCGCGATGACGATCTGCTCGCCCAGGGGCGGATGCTCGGCGAGACGTTCGATCGCGTCGTGATCTACGAAGATGCCTACATCCGGGGCCGCCAGCCGGGCGAAATCGCCCAACTGCTCATGGAAGGCGTAGGCCAGGCCGCCACCCTGCGGGCCTCGAGCGTCGAGTTCGGCGGCACCTGGAGCGAGGCGGCGGCCAAGGTGCTCGACGCCCTCGCCGGGGGAGACGTGGTGCTGCTCCAGGCGGATTCCATCGAGCAGTCGATGCCGTGGCTGCGCGAACACTACGGCGCTCGGATTCGCGAAACCAGCGTGCACGGCGCGGTGTCCGGCCCGACGGAGCCGGTCGTGGCCGAGAGCACGGCCCCGCCGCCGGCCTCACTTCACGCCGGGGCGCCGGTCCAGCGCCCCGCGCACCCCTAGCTGCTCGGGATGACGGGCGATCTTGTCGGTGAACACCCGCACGTCGTTGACGATCGGCCGAAGTTCCTTCGTCAGCCGGTTGACGTTGGCCGCCGCCTGGGCGAGCTCCTCGTAGACGAGCGGATCCCGGACGAGGCGGCCGAGCGTTCCTTCTGATTCGTTGAGCGCCCGGGTGAAGGTGACCGCCTGCGAGAGCACCTCGTCGAGCCGGCCGATCGTGCTGTCGAGCTGGGCCACCATCTTCTCGCCCCGCTCGCCCAGCGGGCGGGTGAGGCCCTCCAGATTGCGGAGGTTCCGGTCGGCGGAGTCGAGCGTGGTGCCGATGCCCCGCACGGAGGTTCGCAGGTCGGCGAGCACGGCCGGCATCTCGGTGATCGTGGCCTTCAGTTTCTCCCGAGCGTTGGGGTCGCCCATCACGTCGTTGATGTTGTTCATCGCCAGACTGAAGGAGTCGAGGGCGGCCTCGGTCTTCTGGACCATGCGCTCGAAGGTGCGGTCTTCGCTCAGAAAGAGACGGTCGAGATTGTTCGATAGCTTCGAGACCGACTCACTTGCACCCGACAGCGATTCGAGCGTCGTGCTGAACTTGGGTTCGAGCGTGGCGAACACTTCGAAAGGGTCGCGGGCCACCAGACCGATCAGCACCTCATCACGACCGACCCGTTGCCGGGGCTGGACGATCCGCCCGGCGACGAGCTGAATCTCGGCATCTCCCAGCAGCGTGGTGGCGATGCGCGGCTGCTCGTCGCGGTAGACGGGCACGTAGGAATCGATGTCGGCGACCACGCTCACGCCGCCGCGCTCGTCGAGCTGCACGTTCGACACACGGCCGACGAGAATGCCGTTTTTCCGAACCGGCGTCCCGTCCGACACGCCGCGGGCATCGGCGAAACTCATCTTCAGGGGATACGTGGCCTGCACCAGCGAAGGCAGGTCGCCAAAGAGCACGATCAGGATTCCGGCGATGATCGCCGTGGCGAGCACCATGACCCCGACCCGAAACTGCATCACGCGGTCGTTCACGAGGCCTCCTTCTGGCCGTCGGGGCCGTCGTCTCGGCCCTGCTCCTCCTGCATCTCCGTCAGCCGGCTGCCGGCCCGTCCTTCGACGAACTGCCGGATTCGGGGGTCGGCCGAACGGTCGAGCGCGTCCGGCGGCCCATCGAAGACGATCTGCGCCGCACCCGGGCGAAGCCGCGAGGCGGGGTAGAGCATGATGACCCGATCGGCCACCTTTCGGGCCGTGTGCATGTCGTGGGTGACGACCACGCT
>CAZONY010000017.1:12812-16932 GCA_964581215.1 uncultured Chitinophagaceae bacterium
CCGGCCGCGGCCCTTCACCCGGAGGATCAATTCGTTGATCACGTCGCTCATGATCGGGTCGAGTCCGGTGGTCGGCTCGTCGTACAGGATCAGGCCCGGGTCGAGGGCCAGAGCCCGGGCCAGTCCCGCCCGCTTCCGCATGCCTCCGGAGAGTTCCATCGGCTTCTTCCGCAGGGCCGACCGGGGCAGCCCCACCTCGTCGATCAAGGCCGCCACGATGGCGGCGACTTCGGCGGGCGGGATCCGCGTGTGCTCGCGGAGCGGGAAGGCGATGTTGTCGGCAATCGTGAAGCTGTCGAAGAGGGCCGCCCCCTGGAAGACGAACCCGTAACGGGTGCGGAGGTGGGCCAGCTCACGGTCACTCATCCGGGGCAGCGACCGACCCTCGAAGCGGACGTCCCCTGCGGTGGGGCGCATGAGGCCGATCATGGACTTGAGCAGCACCGTCTTGCCGCAGCCGCTTTCGCCGAGGATTACGAGCGTCTGCCCTTCGGGGATCGCGAGCGACACGTCGCGAAGCACATCCTGCCTCCCGAAGCGGATGGAGAGCCCGTCGATCTCGAGCAGCGGCGGCGCGGGAGCCTCGCGGGGAACGCGGGGGGCGACGGCGGTGGCGGGCATAGGCGGGCTCTCTCGCGGGGGTGCTACAGCAGCTTGCGCGGGCCTTCCGGCCGGAAGAAATCGTGGACATTGTTGAGCCAGATGCCCAGGAACAGGTCGAGAACGAGGATCAGCACGAACGAGTGCACGAAGGCGTGGGTGGCGGCGCGCCCCACTCCCTCGGCCCCCTGGTCGCAGTGGAAGCCATGATGGCAGCTCACCAGCGCGATGGCCGCCCCGAAGAAGCAGCTCTTGAAGATGCCCATCAGGAAGTCGAAAGCATCGACGTATTCGCGGGAGTTGGCCCAGTAGTGGTGGTAGTCGATGCCGAGCACGCCGTGGGAGTAGAGGTAGCCCCCCAGCACACCCATGAAGTCGGCCATGATCGTCAGCGTGGGGATGAGGACGAGGCAGCCGAGAAAACGGGGCACGACGAGGTAGTAGATGGCATTGGCTCCCATACTCTCCAGCGCATCGATCTGCTCAGTGACCCGCATCGTGCCGAGTTCTGCCGCCATCGCGCTGCCCACGCGGCCGGCCAGCATCGTGGCCGCCAGCACCGGGCCCAGTTCGCGGACGAGCGACAGGTTGATCACCGAGCCGAGCCGTGTCTGCAGTCCCAGGGCCTTGAACTGGGCGTAGCTTTGCACGGCCAGCACCATGCCGATGAAGAGTCCGGTGAGGGCCACCACGGGAAGCGACATCACGCCGATCTGGTAGAAGTTCGGCATCAGCACGTCCCGCCGCTGGCGACGGGCGAAGATCCAGCCCAAGGTCCGGAGCGAGAAGAGGGTCACATCCCCGATGCCGGCCACCCGCGCCATCGCGAACCCGCCGAGGTCGGCCACCCGGTCGGTGAGCCACCCGGTGACGTGTCCCGGGGGCCGGGTGACGGTTGAAGGCGAAGGTGATGCCATGATGACGACGGTACAAAAGGGCCGGACTCCCGCAGAGCATCGGCCTTGCAGGTCGGGTGGCTTGAGCCAGTCATGCCGACGGCACGGGCCGCGGCAGGCTAGGCAAGGCAGGCAGTCACGGCCGCGACGATCTCGGTCGCATGGATCACCCGGGGGCTCCGGGTCGCGAGCAACTCCCGCGCCCACGCGGGGGCGCCGGCCAGGAGAATCACGGCGTCCGTTGGCACCGCAGCGAGGAGGGTGCGGACGGCCGCCCGCGGGGAATCGAGTTCCCCGGCCGGACCGGCCGTCGCCGCATCGTCGGGAAAGGGGCCGAGCACGAGCACGTCGATCCTGTCGACCGGCGAACCGCTTTTGGCCACGCTGCGCCAGTCGAGGTCGAAGATGGCCACGTCGATGTCGGTGGAGACGAGCACCGTGCGGGCGTCGTCCACCCGGCTGCGGTCGTCCGAGCCGCAGCGGATGCCGGCCACCCACTTCCCGAGCGGACCGGTCATCGCCGGCAAGCGGCCGGCCGCTCGCAGCGAGGCCTCCAGATCCGTCGTTGCGGCATCGGCCGGGAAGCCGAGCATCGCGATGATCGGGATGCGGCCCGTCTCCCCCGGTGCGAAAAGCATGTCCACGATGGTGCGGGCCACAGGGCGAACGACTCCCTGGCCGGGATCGGCGTGAATGAGCAGTTGGGGGCCGGCGTTCACCTCGCAGATCCGCGCCCCTTGCGCAAGCAAGGGTTGGGAGATGTCGGTCGCCACGACGTCGATACCGGCCACGTCGAGGCCAACCGTGCGGGCAGCACGGACCGCGAGCGCTGCAACCTCGGGATGAACCTCGTCGGTGACGTCGCAGCAGTGCGAGCCGGTCTGCTTGACCAACACGCGCCGACCGGCGGCCGGGATCGATTCGGGCTCGAGGCCCTCCCGGGCGATTTGCAGGCGGACCGTGTCGTCGAGCTCGATCGACTTGTTGGGCAGCGTTTCGGAGCGGCCCCGTCGGGGGTCGGTATTGAGTTGCGTCTCGATGAGTTGGGCCACCGTACGACGGCCGTCGCCGGTCACGAAAAGCTGTTCACCACGGGCGCAGGCTACGAGCTGGGAGTTGATGACCAGAAGGCGGTGTTCCACGCCCGGGATGCATTCCTCGACCATTACGGGCGAATGGAGCCGGGCCTCTGCGCGGGCGACACCGAAGGCGTATTCCACCTCCTCGCGGGTGGTGAGTCCGACGAACACGCCACGGCCATGGTTGCCATCGAGCGGTTTCACCACGACGGGCAGGCCGATCTCGATGGCCGCGCGCCAGGCCTCCGCCGGGGATGCGACCAGCCTTCCCCGCGGCACCGGAACGCCGGCCGCATCGAGAAGGCGTTTCGTGAGCTGCTTGTTTCGGGAGATCGCCTCGGCGATGGCCGGGGTGCGGTCGGTCTCGGCCGTCCAGATGCGACGCTGGAAGCGGCCTTGGCCCAGCTGCACCAGGCTCAGGTCGCTGAGACGTCTCCACGGGATTCCCCGTTCCTCCGCGGCCCCGACGATCAGCATCGTGCTGGGGCCGAGGCACACCTCGTCGGCATGGTCGACGAGCTTGGATCGGATGGCCTCGATGTCCGGGAGCCCACCCGCCCCGAGCGTCTGCAGGAGGGTGGCCGCCTCATGGAGACAGGTGACGACAAGGGCCGGATCGAGGGCTTCGATCCCCGCGCGGAACATACCGGGCTCTCCGGCGGGCACGACCTGGGAGAATCGCGCCGACGACTCGCGGCCGGCCAGTTGCAGGGCCAGCGTGAGCCGGCAGAGCAGTCGCACATGGCCGCAGCCCGGTGGCTCGTCGGCAGCGGGAGAGGCAGGGGAGGGCACCCGACCGAACTCGGGCAGCATGGCGTGCAGCCGCGCGGCCAGGCTCGTGCACGAGAGCCCGACGTCCGCCGCATCCACGCGAACCGCGGCGTCGCAGGCCTCGATCGGCCCCCAGACGTTCGGCCGCAGGAGGGCACGAGTTTGCAGGATTTCCACGGATCCGTTCCGCCCGGAATGTCGCGACTGCCTCAGGACTGGGGTGATTCCGGGGACGGGACGGCGGCCACGGGCTCGGCCGTGACCAGGCCATGGAAGACCAACTGCTTCTTCCCGGCCACCTCCCGGCAGTCGACCTGGATCGTGTCCTTCCCCGCGAACTCGCCCTTCAGCAACTCCTCGCTCACGGGATCCTCGATGTAGTTCTCGAGGGCCCGACGCAGTGGGCGGGCGCCGAAGTCGGTGTCGGAGCCCTTCTTGATGAGGAACTGCTTCGCAGCGTCGGTCAGTTCGAGCTTCAGCCCCCGCTCGCCGAGCCGCTCCCGGACCTTCTCGAGTTCGATATCGATCACCTTCTTGAGGTCGTCGATCGTGAGGTGGTGGAAGACGATCACGTCGTCGAGCCGGTTGAGGAATTCCGGCCGGAAGACCTTCTCGATCCGCTCATTGACGCGGCCCTTCATGCCCTCGTAGCTCGCGTCGTCGTCGGGCTTCTGGAAGCCGAACGCCGCCTCGTTCTTGATCGCCTCGGCCCCGGCGTTCGTCGTCATGATGATGATCGTGTTGCGGAAGTCGACGTTGCGACCGAACGAGTCG
>CAZONY010000018.1:0-15782 GCA_964581215.1 uncultured Chitinophagaceae bacterium
GCAGCTTCGCGGTCTTTCAGCTTCTCGCCGGGGGAGAATCGGCCCACCGCTCGTCGCGCGTTCGCCGCCCCCATCGCCTGCCGGTCTCAGCTTTTCAAGTCGTCGCTCCAGCGATGCTGAAAGCGAGCTAACCGCCGGGAAACATGTCGTCCGGGAGCGTCTTGACCTGTCGGACGATCACCTTCTGGACCGCCGACCACGCGACGGCCGTGATCGTCACGGTGCCATCGACTGCCTGGCTGCCGAACACGCCGTGCGTGCCCCGCGACCAGGTGACGTCATACCAGTCGGGCACGATCACTCCGTCGGCATGGTGCACCTCGAGCGTGCCGCCGTGATCCCGTTCCGCCCAGAGGCGGGCCACGAGATCGGCGGTCGGATGCCAGGGCGCGTCGGCGGCGTCGGCCGACGGTACGTCGGAGAAGTCGGCCTCGTCCGCGGCACTGGCCCCACTGGCCCCCATGGGCGCGAGGATGTCGTCGAGCGGATCGGTGTCGGCGACGGGCTCGGCCTCCAGGAGAGGATTCGCCTCCGCGAGAGGATTCGCCGCCGCACCCGGGATCGTCACCACCGCCCCGCATTTCGTGCACGGGCCACGCTTGCCCGCCCAGGCGGCCGGAACCCGGATATGGTGGCCATTGGGGCAAAAAAATTCGATCATCGGGCCGTCGGCGGCTGCCGCGGGGCCGGTTCGCCGTGCCGGCGATTGCCTGTCGTGCGATTCGGTCATCGATCCCTTCTCCTCAATGACAGTGTACCCTTCCAATTCGGTCACCGGGCGGCCCACTTCTTGACGGCCCGGCGGCTGGGTCTGACACTGCCCTGCCCGGGATACCGTCGCCGCCGCCTTCGAGGCGGAGGCCGCCAGGAAGCCGCCTCATGCCCATCTCCGTCGTCTGCCCCGGCTGCACATCACGGTTCACGGTGAGCGACAGGTTCGCCGGCCAGACGGGCCCGTGCCCGAAGTGCAAGAAGCCGATCACGATTCCCGCGGCGGCCGCCGCCGAAGTCACGGTGCACGAACCCGAGCCGGCGGTCGCCTCCGGGAAGCGGGGACGCGGGCCGACGGCCCCGATCGTCTTCCAGGAAAAACCGCTTTCCGTGCCGACGGTAGCCGCCACGACGGCGGGGGCCCTGGGCTGCATGCTCGTGGCCGTCGTGTTCCGGGCCATGTGGGGGGTCGGAGGCACGCCCACGTGGGTGCTGGCCGCCGGGGCAGCCGCTCTGGCGTTTCCGAGCGCCTGGATCGCCTATGCGATCGTTCGTGACCGTGAACTCGAGCCTTACCGGGGCATGAGCCTCGTGCTGCGGTGCGGCATCTGTGCGGCCGCCTACGCGCTCCTGTGGGGAGTTCACGCCTTCCTTCCGGCGGAGCAGATGTCGGAAGAGTTTTGGCGCTGGCTTTTCGTCGGGCCGGTGTTCGGCTTCGCCGGAGCCTTGGCGGCGTTCGCCGCGCTCGACCTCGACTGGGGCACTGCGGGCGTCCACTTCGCCTGCTACGTCCTGTTCACCGCGCTGCTGCGCTGGATCCTCGGTTTCCCTCCCGTGTAAAGTTTCGCCGCCGTGCCGGGTCATCCCCCTCTTGCCGCCGTGCTCCCGGAGTTGGCCGCGCTCGGCACGGCGTCGGCCGGGATCCGGATTCCCCCCGGCGTGACGGTGCCGCTCACGCCCCGCGTACAGTCGTTGATCGACACGGCCGTCTTTCGCCGGCTGGCCGGCATCAGCCAACTGGGGCTCGTGGCCCTGGTCTACCCCGGCGCCCGGCACTCGCGGTTCGAGCACTCGCTGGGCGTCTACCGTCTGGCGATCGAGTTTCTCGCCCGGCTGCAACACGACGACCGCTTCCGCGAGACCGTCGATGCGGACGACGCGGCCGCCTTCCTCGCAGCCGCGCTCCTGCACGACGTCGGCCACTGGGCGTTTTGCCATCCCCTGGAGGACATGCGGCTGCCCGGGTTGCCGAAGCACGAGTCGCTGCTGCCGGGCATCGTCAGCGTCGGAGAGATCGGCGACGTGCTTCGCAGCCAGTGGGCACTCGACCCGGCCCGTGTCGCCGGGCTCGTCACGGGATCGGCGGAGGATCGGACGGCACGGGTTCTGCAGTCGCTCCTTTCCGGGCCGATCGACGTCGACAAGATGGATTACCTGTCCCGCGACAGCCTCCACGCGGGCGTCCCCTACGGTAACCACTTCGATCAGGAGCGGCTGCTCTCCAGCCTGTGTCTCAACGAGCCCGGGACGGCGCTGGCGATCACCGAGAAGGGCTGCACCGCCGCGGAACTCCTCGTGGTGGCCCGATACGTGATGTTCAGCGAGGTGTATTGGCACCATGCCGTGCGGTCGGCCACCGCCATGCTTCAGCGGGCCGTCTGGATCCTACGCCCGCGGATCATCGCCGACGAGCTCGTGACGTTCGACGACCAGGCCTTCATCCGATGGGCCTCTGCAGCCGCCGCCGATGGTCCGGCCGCGGTGCTCGTGGCGGGCCTCTTCGGACCGCAGCGCAGGCTGCACAAGCGGGTGGCTGCGTTCGATCAGCTTCACGACGCCGCCGTGCACCGGGCCCTCGCCGGCCGTGGCTATGAATCGCTCGTCGATGTATCAAGGCGGCTGGCGGACCTCGCATCGCGACGCTGCGGCAGAACGATCGACCCGCACACGCTGCTGATCGACGCCCCGCCGTCGGAACGGGAAATCGAATTCTCCCTCGCCGTGCGGGAACGGGGCGGACGCGATCGCGATGCCTCAGCCTGGCGCTGGAGCCGCCTCGCCGACCGCTCGCCGATCGTCCGGAGCCTCGCCCGCGAGCAGTTCGACGACGTCGTCAAGCGGGTGAGGATCTTCGCGGCCGACGAAGACGCCGCTGCTCTCGCCACTTGCCCCAACCTCGAGGACCTGGTCCTCGAGGCCGCGCAAGCCTGAGTGGCGGGGTCGTCCAGGATCGCAGCGCAGCGTCACTCGGCGGGGCCGCCGGGTAGTTTGCCTTCCTTGATCAGGTCGCCGAACGTCGGCGATCCGTCTGCCCCGCTCGGTTTCGCCGCCACGGCCTCGAGCGCCTGGCGAATCTTGTCCTTGTTGTCCTTGTCTTCCTTCTTGTCGAGGAGCGCGGCAAGGGCCTCGCCGTAAACGTTGCGGTCCTTCTTGTTCTTGCCGACGTGGCAGACGTTGCACTTCGCCTTCTCGACCTCGGCGGCGAGGGGCGTCCCGTCCTTGACGTACAGTGCCTTGAATTCGTCGGCGAATTGCTTGATCGCGAAGGCGGGGCTCGACCAGGCGACGGCCCCCGCCGCCACGACCACGCCCATCACTGCTGCAAAGTTGCTGCGAATCATCGATGACCTCCTCGGGGCCGGCGAAAAGGCTTTCGCCCACTCGGGAAAGCCACCGTCTCTCCGGCAAACATCGTTATGAGAGCCATCGCCGCCGCTCCCGTCAAGAAAGCGGTGCACGACTCCGGGAGATCTTCAACGGCGCGGCTGCCCGAGGGTTCCGGCCGGCGGGCTCACTCGGCGCCACCCTCCCGATCGGCATCATCGGCAACATGCACCAACCCCTCTGCGGCCGATGCGTAATCGATCTCCACCCGTTCGGCGGCGCCGTCGATCCGGCGGAAGACCGGACTCCCCTCGTACCGCCCCCCGACATCGACCCAATCGATGGCCGCCCGATAGGCCTCGGGATCGCCGATGCCCGCCTGTTCGAGGAGGGCACGTCCGTCGCCGATCCGAAACCGGCAGGCCTCGGCGAAGGCCCGCAACGTCGGCAGAAACGGACGGGAGGGGAAGTCGCGAAGGCTGGCAAAGCCCTGACCGCAGGCGAATTCGCCCTCGTCGAGGGCCAGCCTCACCCGGGGCCCAGCCTTGGCCCCGACACCCGTTCCGGAAGCCACCACGAACCACCGGCCGACGGCAAGCGCGGCTTCCGACCAGAGAACATCGACAGCGACCGGACCGCCGATGTCCAGGAACGTGGCCTCCCCCTCCACCGCCGTCTTGATCATGCGGATGTCGCACGGCTCCGCAGGGGCGGTATTGTCCGCGGCCTTCACCTCGACGATGCAATCGTCGACGGGTGATCCGACCGGCCCGACCTCGGCATCCGCGTCGTCGAACCACTGCAGAAGTTCGAGCCTGGCATCGATGCATTCCAGTCGTGCCGCGCCGCGCAGGGCGAAGAGGCACGTGGCGAGGCCGTCTGCCGGTGACGCAACGACCCCCTGCATAAACACCCCCTCGAGACGCAAGGCTCCGCCATCAATGAGGCAGGCCGCCTGCCGTCTCGCCAGGAGCCCACCGGCCTCTGCCTCGCCTCCCATGCCCGCGAGCGGCAGCCCATCGGGAAACCGGATCCCGGGCTCGAAGCCCGCGACGGCCTTCACCGTGATTCGCTTGCCCTCGACGACGAGTGCCGGCTCGTCGTGCACGCCCGCATAGGCCAGTTCGATCAAGTCGCCGTCACGGGCGGCATGCACCGCCTCGGCCAGCGAGGCCCGTTCATCAGGCGCTGACGGTGAATCGACCACTTTCCAGACGGTGATCCGCGCGTCCCCCGCGGGGCTCGGCGCCGACGCGGGCCTTGGCCCGCTCGGCGACCGAGACGACGCCCGCATCGGCAGCCAGCGAAGCCCCGCCACGAGCAGGCCGAAGACGGCCAGCGGCACCAGCCAGGGCAGCTGATCGACGATCGACCAGGCGCGACGGCCGGCGGCCGGCGCCGGTGCCGGCCAGGGCACCGAGAGTTCGATCCCGGCGTCGTCGGCGCACGCGAGCAGGTCAGCGATCAACTCGGCGGGCCGCTGGTAACGGTCGGCAGGATCCTTGCGCATCAGTCGCCGCAGGATCTCGCCGAAGCGACGGGGCACGTCGGGCCGCACCGATTCGATCGCCACCGGGTCGTCCTGCTGGTGCTGCAGGAGTTTCTGCACCATCGTCCCCTCGGCGAAGGGCGGATGGCCGGCGAGCATGTAGTAGATCGTGCAGCCGAGCGAGTAGAGATCGCTGCGCACGTCGGCCGCCCGCGGATCGCGGGCCTGCTCCGGCGAGATGTAGTCGAAGGTGCCCAGCGTCATGCCACTCGAGGTGAGGTCGTTGTCGCCGCCCATGGGGCTGAGCCGGGCCAGCCCCATGTCCACGATCCGCGCCTTCCCCGCCGGCGTGATGATCACGTTCGACGGCTTGATGTCGCGATGCACCACATCCCGCTCGGCGGCATGCTGCAGGGCGTCGGCCAGCTGCACGGTCACGTCGATCGTGCGGGCCAGATCGAAGGCCCCCGTCCGGGCCACGACGTCGCGCAGATTGGTGCCTTCGATGTATTCGAAGACGATGTAATGCCAACCCTCGTCGGAACCGACGGCATGCACGCGGCCGATGTTTTCGTGGTCGAGGCGGGCCGCCGACTGGGCCTCGTTGCGGAACCGCTTGAGCATCTCCTCGTCGGCCGACTGCTGCCGCGCGAGAACCTTCACCGCCACGATCCGGTCGAGCGTGGAGTCGAGCGCCCGAAACACGGCTCCCATGCCCCCTCCCCCGACGAACTCGAGCAGTTCATAGGGGCCCAGCCAACGCCCTTCCATCGCGCGCCCGAGCTCGGCCATCGATGGCTGTGCCGCCGCCCCGACCGAGGCGCGGGGGGAGATCAGCGTGGCGTCGGAGCCGCCGGAGTCATCGGCCGCCGCGGCACTCGAAGATGCATCGTCCATGCATCCGACCCTACCACTCTGGCCGCGATGCGGTCAACGCGACGGCAATGGCTCCACCACGGGCCGCCGCGGCTCCGTCGCCCGCCGCCCGAGGTTGCCGTAGCGATGGTAATCGTGGGAGATGCTCTGCTCACGGAGATACCAGAGCAGCTCGATCCTGCCGGCAGCGACCACCGGCACATCGGCGATCCACCGGCCGGCGGCCGCGGCCGCGGAGCGGATCTCGGCAGGCACGCGGTCGCGACCGGCATAGCGGATCCGTACGTCATCCCGAGCGACCAGGTCGGTGAGCGAGGCGTCCGCCTGCTCGACAAACTCGATCGCTCCGGCCCACGGATCCGTCCAAGCGTCGAGCGTGTCGCGCCAGCCCGGGTCACACCCTGGGGCGAACGAGACCAGCACGCGGGCTCCCGTCATGCGGGCCGCCGCCACGCGGGCCACGACGTCGAACCAGGCATCGGCGGACGTGACGCGCACGACGATCCGGGCGAAGGGCAGGTAGCGGCGCACGTTGTCCTGGCCGAGCAGACGAACATGATCGTGCGCGCGGGAGAATTCCTCCCGCCAAGCCTGGTCATACCGGGCCAGCGCCGTCCGGAGCCGTCCACCTTCGGCATCGTCGGGCAGCCGGGCGGAGAGCGCCGCCACGTCCGCATTCCCGATCTCCGTCGTCGCGCCGGGCCGGCCGGTGTCGGTGAAGTCCATGAAGCAGGCGACGTAGTTCGGGCCACCCGCCTTCATGCCAGGTCCGACGCACGAGCGGCCCATGCCGCCGAAGGGCTGCCGCAGGACGATCGCGCCGGTGGTGCCCCGGTTGACGTAGAGGTTTCCTGCCTTGATGCCCCGCTGCCACTGGTCGATCTCGCGGTCGTCGAGGCTGTGGATGGCGCTGGTGAGGCCGTAGCCCGTGGCGTTGACGACGTCGATCGCCTCGGCGAGCCGTTCGAACCGCATCACCCCGAGCAGGGGGCCGAAAAACTCGGTCAGGTGCGTGACGCTCGTCGGGGTCACTCCGTACTTCACGCCTGGTGACCAGAGGTTCGGGTTGTCGCCGACCTGCCGCGGCATCACCCCCCACGTCTCGCCCGGCTCGAGCGTCGTGAGCGCCGTTTCGAGCGGGCCGACGGGCGGGCGGATGAGCGGTCCGACGCGGGTGTGCAGTTCATGGGCCGAACCGACCCGCAGGCTCTCCACGGCGTCACAGAGCATCCGCTTGAAGGCCGGGTCGTCGTAGACCTCGGCCTCCAGGAGCAAGAGCGACGTCGCCGAGCACTTCTGCCCGCCGTGGCTGAAGGCCGAGTGCACGACGTGCTTGATCGCCAGTTCGCGGTCGCTCATCGCGGTCACGATCGTCGCGTTCTTGCCGCCGGTCTCGGCGGAAAGCCGCATGGCGGGCTTCGCGGCCAGCATGGCCAGGGCCGTGTCGGTGCCGCCGGTGAGAATCACGGCCGAGACGTCCGCATGCGAAACGAGCCTCGCCCCCGGCCCCGCTCCCGGGCAGGGCGTGAACTGCAGCACCCGACGCGACACCCCGGCCCGCCAGAAGCATTGGCACACCTCCCATGCGGTGAGCACCGCGTCGGAGGCCGGCTTGACGATCACGGTGTTCCCGGCGGCGAGCGCGGCCGCGATGCCGCCGCAGGGAATGGCGATGGGAAAATTCCAGGGCGGCACGACCACCACCACGCCGCAGCCTCGCGCCTCCACGCCCTCCAATTCGAAGAACGAGCGGGCAGTCGCCCGGTAGAACTCGACGAAGTCGATCGCCTCCGACACCTCGGGATCCGCCTCGGTGAGCAGTTTGCCGCCGTCGAGCATCGCCACCCGCAGCAGGCGGCCACGGGCCCGCCGCAGCTCCTGCGCCACCCGGCCCAGGATCGCGCTTCGTGCCTCGACGGTGAGCCCGCGCCAGCCGTCGGGATCGGCGGCCGCGCAGGCCACCGCCTCGTCGATTTCATGGTCGGTCGCCACGGCGTGCTCGCAGAGAACCGCGCCCGGCCGCGAGGGGTCGAGGCAGGGCCGTCTTGCCAGCCCCTCGACCTCACGGCCGGCGACGACCACCGGCACGATCACTCCGGCGAACGCATCCGGGCCGCCGCCGACGATTTCAGCGGCCCACGCCGCATTCTGCTCCAGAGCCCAGTCGGTGTCCGGCTCGTTCTCGAAGGCCTCCCAGGGCCGCTCCGCCATCGGCTCGGGGAACACCTCGCTGCGGCGATCCTGCGTCCGCCGCGGCCCGTCGGGCACGGGCGTCGCGAAGGCGTCACGAAAGCCACGCTCCAGGAGGAGCCAGTCGTCGCTGCCGACCTCGAGACGAAAGGCATGTCCCAGGAAGTTTTCCGGGCCGGTGTTCTCATCGAGGCGGCGGATGAGATACCCGATGGCGTTGAGGAACTCCTCCTTGCGGCAGGCCGGGGCGTAGAGAAGCAGCCGCTGCGCCCGCTTCATCACGGCCCGACGCTGGTGGTTGGCCATGCCTTCGAGCATCTCGAACTGCACGCGGCTGCCCGCGCCACGCTCCGCCGCGAGCACCATGCCATAGGCCACGTCGAAGAGGTTGTGCGACGCGATGCCCACGTGCACGGCCGCGAGATGCTCCGGATGCAGGGCGTATTCCAGCATCCGCTTGAAGTTGGCGTCGGTGTGGAGCTTCGTCTGAAAGGGCGCCTGCGGCCAACCGTGGAGCGCGGCATCGATCCGCTCCATCTCCATGTTGGCCCCCTTCACGATCCGGATGGTCACCGGCGCACCGCCGGCTGCCACCCGGCCACGGGCCCATTCGGTGATCCGCCGCTGCCACCGGAACGAATCGGGAACGTAGGCCTGCAGCGCGATGCCGGCCGGGACGTGTTCGAGCCCCGCCCGGGCGAGCGTCCGCATGAACGCCTCGGCCGTCAGCGACAGGTCGCGGTATTCCTCCATGTCGAGGTAGACGAACTTGCTTCCCGGCGGCCGCAGCCCTTCGGGCGCGACGGCGGCGTGGGCGGCGGCGCGATAGAGCGATTCCAGGCGGTCGCAGAGTCGGCCCAGCGTGTGCTCACGGGCGATCGGCAGGATCTGGGAGTCGATCGTGGAGATCTTCACCGATAACACGTCGATGTCGGGAGACTGCAGCGCCGCGAGGTAGCGTTCGAGCCGCTCCCCGGCCTCCCGCTCACCGAGCAGGGCCTCGCCCAGAAAATTCAGGTTCATCCTCAGCCCCTGCCGGCGACGGGCCGCGAGGTGCTCGTGCAGCAGTTCGGGCTCGGCCGGCAGGACGACGTTGGCCGTCTCGTGCCGCAGGTGCGCCTTCACCAGCGGCACGGTCACGGAGGGCAGCCAGTCGCCGAAGGTCTGGAAGCCGAGGAGCAGGGCCTGGTCGAGCGGGCTGAAGAATCTCGGGATGCCCTGCACGTCGAGGATGTGGGTGAACTGCTCGGCCGTGCGGGCCGCCTGGTGCGACCGAAACGCCTGGTCGGTCAGCTCCACGAGCGTCGCCTTGTCGGCCGGGCTCGTCAGCATCCGGGCGAGTTCCGCCTGCTGCCGCCGCTCAGCGGATGATTGCAGGCGAACGGCCTCCCGCTGGAGTTCGGCGGCGAGCCGGACGGCGGCATCGACGAGGCTGGCGGCCACGGCGGCGATCCCCCTTCAGTTCGCGGTAGGGCGGCCCCGCATCAGGCTTTCGATGTCGTCCGGCTCGATCGGCACGTGGGCCGACAGATCGACCGGCCCGTCCTTCGTCACAAGGATGTCGTTCTCGAGCCGTACGGCCAGCGACTCCTCGGGAATGTAGATTCCTGGTTCGACCGTCATCACCCAGCCCGGCTCGAACGTCGCGTCGAATGGCGAGACGTCATGCACTCCGAGCCCGAGCGAGTGCCCGAGGCCGTGCATGAAGTACTTGCGGCAGGCGGGCTCCTCCTCGGTGTCCCGGGCGACGTCGTCGGCCGTGATCAGGCCGAGGGCGAGCAGTTCCCCGTGCATCTGGATCTGGGCCGCCCGCTTCCAGTCGCGGAGGGACGTGCCCACGACCGTCCGCGCGATCGAGCCCCGCAGCACGCGGAGCACGGCCTCGTAGACGGCCCGTTGCCGGGGCGTGAACCTGCCGTTCACCGGATAGGTCCGGGTGAGATCGGCGTTGTAATTGGCGTAGCAGGCTCCCACGTCGATGAGCGCCAGATCGCCGTCCTGGCAGGGCTTGTCATTCTCGATGTAGTGCAGCACGCACCCATTGCCGCCGGAAGCGATGATCGGCTCGTAGGCCATCGTCGCCCGTCCGCGGGTGAACTCGGCATGCAGCTCGGCTTCCAACTCGTATTCCATCACGCCCGGTCGCAGCGTTGACAGCAGGCGTCGCAGCCCCGAGTCGGTGAGGTCGATCGCATGACGGATCAGATCGATCTCCGTCTGGCTCTTCACGACCCGGAGCCCGCGAAGGATCGACGCCAGCGGCGCGTAGCGGTGCCGCGGCTACCCCCCCATCAGCTGGCGCGCCATTCGCAGGTCGCGGTCCTCGGCCTCGTAGGCGGCCCGCTCGTGCTCGTTGGCGTTGAGGAACACCCGGTCGCATTCGCACATGAGGCGGTGGAGGATCGCGGGCATCTCCGACAGCCAGCGGATCTTCGCGACGCCCGCGATCGCCGCCGCCTTCTCCTTCGGGAGTTTCGCACCCTCCCACGTGGCCAGGTGCTCGTTCGGCTGCCGCATGAACAGGATCTCGCGATGGGCGGGCTCGTCGGCCTGCGGTGCGAGCACGAGCACGCTCTCCTCCTGCTCGATTCCGGTCAGCCAGAAGAGGTCGCTCGCGGGATGCATCCGTGCCGTGCCGTCGCCGCTCGTCGGGGGCACGTCGGCGGCATGGACGATCGCGAGGGACCGGGGGGGCAACTGCTCCCGCAGGCGACGGCGGTTGGCGGTGAAAAGGGCGTTGTCGATCGGGGCGTGGCGCATGGGGGGAGGAGCATCCTTTCGTGGTGGGCTCGGCCGAGGGCGGAGATTCCCTGGACCGGGAACCAAGTTTTGCCGCACAGGCCCCCAGGAGGCAATGCGAGCGGCGGTTCCTCCGGTGGCCAGAAGGCTGAAAAAGCCGCCGGGACACCTCTCTCCCCAGCCGTTACCATGCCTCTAAGGCGCCCGTAGCTCAGCCGGATAGAGCATGGGATTTCTAATCCCAGGGTCGGTGGTTCGAGTCCACCCGGGCGTATTGTTTCCGCCCTCCCGCCGTTTCGAACCATTTCCTCACAGGGCCCGTACATACTCCCGGAACCGGTCGGATGGCCGGGTGGCACGGCAAGGGAGGTGAGGGATGAATCGAGACGAGCTTCTGGATCTCTGCGAGCGATATGTCCGCCGGCGTACGACCGGCGGGGATCAACGCCGCATCACGGCAGCCGACATCCCGCCGGTCATCGAGATCATCGACGGCTACCTCCATGCCGAGATCTCGGAGAACGAGAAAAACTCGCTGCTCGCCTACGTCCGCGGCGTTGACCACGACTCCGACGTGGATACCGACGGGCCCGTGGCTGATCTCGAAGAGCCGGTACTCGCCGAACTCGACGATCCGGCGGGTTCGTAGCCGGACGCAACCGGGCCGGGACCGCGGGATCACATATGGATCGCCTGCCCGGCCGTGGCCAGAGCCGCCTCCTTGAGGGCCTCCGGGAGCGTCGGGTGGGCATGGCAGACCCGGGCGATGTCCTCCGCCGTGGCCCCGAAATTCATCGCCGCCGCCGCCTCGCCGATCAGGTCGCCCGCCGCCGGGCCGATGATGTGCACGCCCAGCACCCGATCGGTGGCCGCATCGGCGAGGATCTTCACCTTGCCGACGGTCTCGTTGATCGTCCGCGCCCGTCCGTTGGCCCGGAAGGGGAAAACGCCCTTCTTGAAGGCCACGCCCTGTGCCACGAGCTGATCTTCCATCATGCCCACGGCCGCGATTTCCGGATGCGTGAAGACGACGGCGGGCACCAGGCCGTAATCGACGTGGGACCAGCCGCCGCTCATGCCGTCGATGCACGCCACGCCATCCTCCTCGGCCTTGTGCGCGAGCATCGGCCCCGGGATGCAATCGCCGATCGCCCACACACCGTCGGCCGAAGTCCGAAAGTGGTCATCGACGGGAATCCAGCCGCGCCTGTCGGGCACGATGCCGACCGTGTCCAACCCCAGGTCGCCGGTCGCCGGCTTCCGGCCCGTGGCGGCCAGCACCCGGTCGCAGGAGATCGGCGGCATGCCCTCCACCTCGACCACGCAGCCCGCCCCTGAGGCCCGGGCCGATTTCACCTTCGCCCCCAGGTGGATCTCGAGTCCCTGCTTCCGGAACAGGGCCAAGGCCTCCGTCGCGATCTCGGCGTCGATCCCCGTGAGAATCCGATCGGCATACTCCAGCACCGTCACCTTCGAACCCAGGCGCCGCCAGACGCTGCCCAACTCCAGCCCGATGTAGCCCCCGCCGATCACGACGAGATGGCGCGGCACGGCCTCGAAGGCCAGCGCCTCGGTGCTCGTGACGACGTACCGTCCATCCGCCTCGATGCCGGGTAGAACAACGCTCGTGCTTCCCACCGCCAGCACGATCCGCGGGGCTTCCAGGAGCGTCGTCCCGCCGTCGGCTGCCGTCACCGCGACGCGACCCGGTCCGGCAAGCCGGCCGGTGCCGCGGTAGCGTGTCACCTTGTTCTTGGCGAGAAGAGCCTCGATTCCCTTGGCCAGCGTGGCGACGACCTCGTCCTTTCGCCGCATCATGGCGGGCAGGTCGAGCCCAACCCCAGCCACCGTCACTCCGTGCACGGCCAGCCCGTGGGCCGCCTCCTCGTATTTGTGGCTCGATTCGAGCAGCGCCTTCGACGGGATGCAGCCCACCCGGAGGCAGGTGCCGCCGAGCTTGTCCTCCTTTTCGACCACGGCCGCCCGCATTCCACGTTGGGCGGCGCGGATCGCCGCCACGTAGCCGCCGGGGCCACCGCCGATCACGATGATGTCATGGGTCATGGATGAAGTCCAAATGTCGTCGGGGAAACCGGCGTCGCCGGACGCGACGCCTGCCGGCCCGGGGAAATCTTTGGCGTTCCCCGCGGCCGGCCAAGCGGGCAAGGGCCATGGATGGCCCTGCCCGCGTGAAGGCTAGACCTCCAGCATCAGTCGGCTCGGATCCTCGATCGTATCCTTGATTCTCTTCAGAAACGTGACCGCCTCGCGGCCATCGACGAGCCGGTGGTCGTAGGTCAGGGCGAGGTACATCATCGGACGGATCACCACCTGGCCGTTCACGGCCATCGGCCTGTCCTGGATGGCATGAAGGCCGAGGATGCCGCTCTGCGGCGGGTTGATGATCGGCGTGGAAAGCATCGAGCCGTAGACGCCGCCGTTGGAGATCGTGAACGTGCCTCCTTGGAGCTCTTCGAGCTTGAGCTTGTTGGCCGCCGCCCGCTTGGCGAACTCGCCGATCGTCGTCTCGATCTGGGCGAACGACAGCATCTCGGCATTGCGAATCACCGGCACCACCAGCCCCTTGCCGCCGCCGACGGCGATGCCGATGTCGTAGTAATCGCGGAAGACGATGTGGGGCTCGCGGAACTCGGCGTTCACCTGCGGCACGGCCCGCAGGGCCTCCACGGCCGCCCGCACGAAGAACGACATGAAGCCGAGCTTGACGCCATACCGTTCCTGGAAGAGATCCTTGAACTTGGCACGCAGCGCCATCACCGCGCTCATGTCGACCTCGTTGAAGGTCGTGAGGAGCGCCGCCTCGTGCTGCGCCGCCACGAGCCGCTCCGCGATCCGCTGCCGGATGGGGCTGATGAGCTGATACCGCTCCTCGCGCGTGCCGCCGGCGGCGGGGACCGGCGGTGCGGCGACCATCGGCTTCGCCGGCGCCATCGACGGCTTGGCCGGCGCCGCCGGCGTGGCCACCGCCTGCAGGGCATCGGACTTCGTGATCCGGCCACCCGGACCGGTCGGCACGGCGGCCGAGGCGGCGACACCTGCCTCCGCCAGAACGCGCGCTGCCGCGGGCATGACGCGGGCCGCGCCGACGGGCTGCGTTGGCGGCACGGCAGCGACTGGACTGGGCGGCGCCGCCGGGGCCGGGCTTGGCGCTGCCGTTGCCCCCGCCGGTTCCATGTATCCGATGACCTCGCCCACCGTCGCCTTCTCGCCCGTGCCCTTGAGGATCCGGGAGATCGTGCCCTGCCCCGGCGCGGGCAGTTCGACGGTCGCCTTGTCGCTCTCAATCTCCACCACCGGGTCGTCCGTCGAAACGGCGTCTCCCTCCCGCTTTTTCCAGACGCCGATCATCACCTCGGTGATCGATTCACCGACTTCGGGGACCTTGAGTTCGAGTGCCATGGCGGGGTTGGGTTCACACGGGAGGGGAAGGGATGGAAATCAACTGGTGAAAGCGGCGGCGAGGAGCTCGTTTTGTTCCAGATCGTGGCTCTTCTTGGATCCGGTCGCGGGGCTGGCGGCGCTCTGGCGGCACACGCCGGTGAACGGAAAACGGTCGAGCAGTTTGTCACCGAAGTGGATCTTCAGGAACCGCCAGCCGCCCATGTTTTCCGGCTCGTCCTGCACCCATACAGCGGGCGTCCCGGGCGCGTACTCGGCCAGAGCCTCCTCGAGCGCCCGCCGCGGCAGGGGGTAGAACTGCTCCACGCGAACGATCGCCACACCGTGGCGCCCGAGATCCTGGCGCCGCTTCTCCAGTTCGTAGGCCACCTTCCCGGAGCAGAGCAGGATCCGGCGCACGTCCCGCGGCACCGCGACCGCATCGCGCAAGACCCGCTGGAAGGTTCCCTGCGTGAGGTCGTCGAGACTCGACACACAACCCGGATGCCGGAGGAGGCTCTTGGGCGTCATCACGACCAGCGGCTTCCGCCACACCCGCAGCACCTGCCGACGCAGGCAGTGAAAGATCTGTGCCGGCGTGGTCGGCTGCACGACCTGGATGTTGTCCTTCGCGGCCAGCATCAGAAACCGTTCGAGGCGGGCACTCGAGTGCTCGGGGCCCTGCCCCTCGAAACCATGCGGCAGGAGCATGGTGATTCCCGAGAGCCGGTTCCACTTGTCCTCGGCGCTGACGATGAACTGGTCGATCACCACCTGCGCCACATTGACGAAGTCGCCGAACTGCGCTTCCCACATCACGAGCCCATCGGGGCAGTCGAGGCTGTAGCCGTACTCGAAGCCGAGCACGCCCATTTCCGAGAGCGGGCTGTTGTAGATCTCCACCGGCGACTGGTCGGACGACAGATGCTCCAGCGGGCAGTAGGTCTCGTCGGTGAACACATCGTGGATCACGGCATGGCGGTGGCTGAACGTCCCGCGCTGGCTGTCTTGGCCGGAGAGCCGCACCCGCAGCCCCTGCGTAGCGAGGGTGGCCAGCGCCAAGGCCTCGGCGGCCGACCAATCCAGCGGCGCGGCGCCGGCAGCCATCTGGAGGCGCCCCTCCAGAAACTTCTGGATCTTTGAATGCGGCTGGAAGCCCTCCGGCAATTCGACAAGCCGCTCGAGCAGCCGCACGAGCACGTCGCGCCGGACCCCGGTATCGACCTCCGCGGCCTCCCGCTCCCGGCCGCCGACGTAGAACGACCACACGCCCCCGACGTCACTTTTGTGGACGTAGTCCTCGCTCTTCGCCACGGACAGCTCGGCGTCGAGCTTCGCCCGGTGCTCGTCGGCGATCTTCATCGCCTCCTCCCGGCTCACGTCGCCCAGTTTGAGCAGCTTTTCGAGGTAGCTCTCGTGCACGCTCGGCCGCCGCTCGATCACCCGATACAGCGCCGGCTGCGTGAAGGCCGGCTCGTCCGCCTCGTTGTGACCGCGGCGACGAAAGCAGTACATGTCGATGACGACGTCCCGCTGAAACTCGCGACGGAAATCCATGGCCAGGTTCACCACCTGGGCCACCGCCTCGGGATCCTCGCCGTTCACGTGGAAGATCGGAATCTGGAGCATCTTGGCCACGTCGGTGGCGTACATGCAGCTGCGGGCCTCGCGGGGCCCCGTCGTGAACCCGATCTGGTTGTTCACGATCACGTGCAGCGTGCCGCCGGTGCGGTAGTCGTCGAGTTCGCTGAGGTTGAGCGTCTCCTGGATGATG
>CAZONY010000019.1:0-10858 GCA_964581215.1 uncultured Chitinophagaceae bacterium
AGGCCGAGGAGGAAGGGATCGACCGCGTGTTCCGCGAGGCCGGGTTCGAGTGGCGGGAGGCCGGATGCAGCATGTGCCTGGGCATGAATCCGGACACGCTCACGCCCGGTCAGCGGTGCGCCTCGACCAGCAATCGCAACTTCGAGGGGCGCCAGGGCAAGGGGGGGCGCACGCACCTGGTCTCCCCGGCGATGGCCGCTGCGGCCGCGGTCAGCGGCCACTTCGTCGATATCCGGCAGTGGCGATACAAGTAGGCAACACGCACACCACGGGACTTTGCAGGACTTCGGGACATGCAGCCATTCACGACGCACTCCGGGATCGTCGCCCCGCTCGACCGGGCCAATGTCGATACCGACCAGATCATCCCCAAGCAATTCCTCAAGCGGATCGAACGGACGGGCTTCGGCCAGTTCCTGTTCTTCGACTGGCGTTTCCTCGCCGACGGGGCTCCCGACCCGGCGTTCGAACTCAACCGTCCCGAGTGCTCGGGGGCGAGCATCCTCTTGGCCCGCCGCAACTTCGGCTGCGGTTCGAGCCGCGAACACGCCCCGTGGGCCCTTGCCGATTACGGATTTCGGGTGGTGATCGCCCCCACGTTCGCCGACATCTTTCATTCCAACTGCTTCCAGAACGGCATGCTGCCGGTGCGGCTTTCCGAAGAGGACGTCGCCGAGTTGTTCAGGCGGGCGGCGACGGCGGCCACCGCGAATCGTCCGTATCGCCTCCACGTGGATCTCCGCGAGGGCACGGTTCGCGACGACGCGGGCTTCGTTCGCAGCTTCACTGTCGATCCGTTCCGGCGGCGGTGCCTGCTCGAAGGCCTCGACGACATCGGCCTCTCGCTTCGCCATGCCGATCGGATCGCCGAGTGGGAGCGGACCCACGCCATGCCCCCGGTCGCTGCGGAGTGAGGGTATGCCGGCGGGCTATTCGCAGTGTCTGTCCGCGGTCGTGGTGGCGGTCTCGCTCATGGCCGCGCGGGGGCTCGCTCTGGCAGCCGACGCGACGGTCGTCGAGCCCGTGGTGGCGGCCGTGCCGGCCAGCGTCGTCCCGCTGATCGAAGGCGTGGATGCCGGCCCCCTCGCCGCTGCGATGAACGGGCAGATCGTCTACCTCGTGGACGAGGCCGCCGGTGGCGTGATCGGCTGCGATCCAGCGCAGCCGCAAAAGCGGTGGTTGGCCGTGGCCGCCCCCTCCGATCGCGGAGCGCGTCCGGCGTCGATCGCCTGCATCGGCAGCAGCCACCTCGTCGCGGTCCGGCGGACGGAGGGAAATTGGATGCTGGAGACGTTTCGGCTGCCCGCGCCGGCCGCGACCCCGGCCGCCGAGAAGCCGGACGAATCGACCGCGCTGGGAACGGGGCCCTCCGCCGACCAGTCGGCGGTGACGGTCGGGTTTGCCCGCGAATGGCTGGCCATCACCGGCCTGCCGGCACCGCTGCCCAACGTGCTGGCATATCGGATTCGGGGGGCCAAGCCTGCCCAGGAACTATGCCGAGAACCGCTGCAGTCTCGGCGCGTGGTGGCCGCGGCCACCACGTCCGACGATGCGCTGGTGGTGTTTTCCGCAGAACCCGCCCGGCCTGCTGCAGCGGCGCGGCTCTCGATCCGGCGGCCGGCCGACCCACGGCCGCTCCTCGATCTCGACACCGGCCTGCCGAACCTGCGTGCGGCGGCCTGCGGACGGAGCGACGGCACGCTGTGGGTGCTCGCCGGCGAGGCCGGCACCACCGCCACGCCCCCCGGCCTGTGGCGGATCGACGGCGTGATGCGCGACGGTCGGCAGGCGGTCCGTCCAGTGTGCGTGGCGAGGATCGAGGCACCGCGTTCGTTGGCCTGGGTGGCGCCGGGGATGATCCTCGTCTCCCACGGGGATCGCGCGGGCCGTGTCGTGCACGTCGATCCTACGGCAGCCCGACTCGAGAAGGATGGGGGTCGATGACACCACGCCGCCAGAAGATCGAAGCGATGCTGCGGGATTCCCCGGAGGACGTCTTCCTGCGCTACAGCCTGGCGATGGAGATGGAGAACGACGGCGATTGGGAGGCCGGCATCGATATCCTGCAGGATCTCGCCCGGGCCACGCCCGCCTACGTGCCGGCCTATCACATGGCCGGCCGCCACCTCGCGAAGCACGGTCGCATCGAGGAGGCGAGGGCCGCGCTCCGCGAGGGAATCGAAGAAGCCCGTCGCCAAGGAGAGTCGCACGCCGCCGGGGAGATGGCCGAGTTTCTCGCCTCGCTGGGCGCCCTCGGCGAGTGACGGCTTCGGCCGCTCCTCACGCGCAGCAGGGGGGGGGCTCGGCCGACTCGGCACCCTTCGTGATTACGAAGCCGAGATCCTCGATCATGCGGTAGTCGGCCTCCGGGAGCTGGCCCTTCGTGGTGAGATAGTCACCGACGAACATCGAGTTGGCGGCGTAGAGGCCGAGGGCCTGGAGGCTGCGGAGGTGGATCTCGCGGCCGCCGGCGATGCGGATCTCGGCGGCCGGATTCACCAGCCGCATCAGTGCGAGGCCGCGGAGGCAGTCCCGGGGGGTGAGCCGGCGGACATCCTCGAGGGGAGTGCCGTCGATCGAGTTGAGGAAATTGAGCGGGATCGATTCGACACCGAGCCGCCGCAGTTCGAGCGCCATGTCGATGAGGTCCTCGTGCGTCTCCCCCATGCCCATGATGCCGCCGCTGCAGAGTTCCAGGCCCGCCTCCCGGCAGGCGGCCAGAGTGGCCACCCGATCCGCGTAGGTGTGGGTCGAGCAGACCGCGCCGTAGTACCGCTCGCTCGTGTTGAGGTTGTGGTTGACCTTGTCCACTCCGGCGTCGGCGAGCCGGCGGGCCTGCTCCGGCGTCAGCAGGCCGAGGCAGGCGCACACGTTGAGGCCGTATTGCCGCTTGATCTCGGGCACGATCGAGCAGACGAAATCCATCTCCCGCTGCGACGGCCCCCGGGCGGAGATGACGATGCAGAACGTCTTCGACTGCTGCTCGGACGCCAGCCTGGCCGCCTCGAGGAGCTTCGGCCCCGACAGGAGGTTGTACTTCGGAATCTCGGCCTCGGAGACCTTCGACTGGGAGCAGTAGCCGCAGTCCTCCGGGCACAGGCCGCTCTTGGCGTTCATGAGGAAGAAGAGCTGCACCGTGTTGCCGAAGAAATGCCGCCGCACCGCGTAGGCGGCCGCGAGCACGTCGAGCAGATCGTCGTCGGATGACTCGAGGATGGCCCGGGCGTCGTCACGGTCGAGCACGTCGCCCGCCAGTGACCGGGCGGCCATCTCGTGCCACCGCGAGGGGAGGGACGGTGCGGGGGACGGGCCGCGCGGCGTGAGGGCGATCGACATGGCTGGCATCCGGGAGAAGCGGGGCTGACGGGGAAAGACGGGCGCCGGGAAAACCCGTCGCCGGCTCCGGGAATGTACGCGATCTCGGCCGGCCTGCCAAAGCTCTCCGCAGCTTCGCGACGAAGGCTCAAAGTCTCGGCGGACGGGCGGTCGATACCTGCCTCTGACCATGAATCGTCCTTCCATCCTCGAAGCCGTCCTCGTCGGATCACTCACGGCCGTGGCCTGCCTCTGCGCCGTGCGGGCCCGGGGCGAGACCTATTCGATCGTCGCCCAATCCGACGAGTCGACCGCCGCCACGGGGCACCGGCCTCTGGCGCGGCGCATCGCGTCGGCGCGGCTGCCGCACATGGCGGCGGATGACGGCGCCCGGGGGGCGGCGAGCGCCGCCCGGCGAACCCTGCCTGCGGATCCTCGCGTGGCCCAGGTGCCGCGGGTTTCGGCCGGTCCAGGGACGGCCTCGGCGGCTCAGAGATCGAGCGGGAACGGGCTGAGCAGCTCCAGTCCCGCGGCCGTCACGAGATAGTCGTTTTCAATCCGCAGGCCGCAGGCCAGTTCCGGCCCGTAGAGGGCCGGCTCGACGGCGATCACGTCTCCCTCTTCGAGCACGTCGTCCCAGTTGGGATTCAGGTGCGGCGCCTCGTGGACGAACAGACCGATGCCGTGGCCGAGGTGGCTCGACCAGGAGCCGATCGGAGCCGAGGCCAGCCAGGCCCGCACCTCCTCGTAGATGGCGCGGCACCGCACGCCCGGGCGGGCGATCCGCTCGACGATTTCGAACGCGTCGCAGACATGCCGCCAAGCGGCCAGTTGCGGCTCGGTAGCTCGGCCGTCCACGGCGAACGTGCGGGCGTTGTCGGCGAAGTAACCGCGATACGCGGGGCCGAGGTCGAGGATGTAGAGTTCGCCGGCCTGGCAGCGCCGGTCCCGTGGCGGACCGCCCCGCACGCCGCAGGCATAGTCGTTGCCGGTGCCCGTGAGCATCTCCCCGCAGGACGTCACGGCAGCCGTCTGGAGCGCGGAGAAGACGTCCAATTCCGACACGCCCGGGCGGATGACCTCCCGGGCGGTCCGGTACATCGCCCCGGTGGCCTCGATGGCCCGCCGCAGCACCATCAGTTCGTCGGGATCCTTGCGACGCCGCAGGGCGAGCAGGTCGCGGTCGACATCGAACAGTTCGGCGTCAGGAAGGAGTCGTGTCACGTGCGGTGGACAGCTGGCGAATTCCAGGCCCACCCGCCGGAGTGGCGGCATGCTCCGCAGCCAGTCGCCCAGCACGGCCGCGGCCGCCTCCCGCTGATCGGTGCGGAGGGTCGATTTCCACTTCGCCTCGTAGGTGCGGACGTCGTCGGCGGCCGCCGTTTCCACCGGCTTGTCGGGGCAGACCAGCAGCATGCGGCCGGAGGCGAGTAGGGCGGCGAGCGGTGCGAAGCGAAAGTCCCAACGGTGGCCGGTGAGATACTGCACGTGCTCCGGCGCCACCACCACCACGGCGTCCAGGCCGCGGCCCGTCATCCGATCGAGGAGGCGACGCTGCCGCGCGCGGCAAAGGGCGGGATCAAGCAAGGGAACGCCGTTCATCGGTGGGGTCAGTCGAGGATGGTCGCGAGCGTGGGATCGAAGGGGGGAAACCGGGGATCGAGCCGCTCGAGGGCCTGCCGTACGAGGCGGGCCACGACGAGGTTGCGATACCACTTCCGATCGGCCGGCACGACGTGCCACGGAGCGTGCGGCGTGTTGCACCGTGTGAGCGCCTCCTCGTAGGCCCGCTGGAAATCGTCCCAGTGCCGGCGATCATCCAGGTCGGACGGGCCGAGCTTCCACTGCTTGCGGGGATCGCGGAGCCGTTCCTCCAGCCGCTGCCGCTGCTCGTCCTTACCGATGTGGAGAAAGCACTTTACGAACGTGAGCCCGCCGTCGGTCAGCAGTTTCTCGAAGGCGTTGATCTGGTCGTAGCGGTTTCTCCAGACGGCCTCCGGAACGAGTTTTCGCACGCGGACCACGAGCACGTCTTCATAGTGCGACCGGTTGAAGATGCCGATCCGGCCGTGCTCCGGCACCGCCGCGTGCACCCGCCACAGGAAGTCGTGGGCCAGTTCCAGCGGGCTCGGCGCCTTGAAGCTGACCACGTCGAGGCACTGCGGGCTGATGCCGGAGGCCAGCATCCGAATCGTGCCGTCCTTGCCGGAGGCGTCGATTCCCTGGAGCACCACCACGACGGCCCGACGGGCCTCGGCATACAGCCGATAGGCCAGTTCGTCGAGGGCCTGGAGGTGCTGGTGTGTCTCCTCCTCGGCGGCCTTCCTGTCGAGCCTCTCCCGATGATCGGGGTCGAAGTCCGCCAGGCGAATATCGCTGCCGGGGGGCGGGGAGAGTGGCTGATCCATCAGGGGGCACCTCGAGGCCCCGCGATGGTACCAGATGGCTCAGCGCGAGGGCGCGTAGAGGGCGGCCCGTGAGCTGACGGTCCGATCGCGGCGGCGCCGCGGCCGAGGCGACGCGATCATCCGGGATTCGAGCATGTCGGCCGCAACATCGGGGTCGTCGGCCAGGCCGGTCGCCTCCTCGAGGACGTTTTCCAAGCCGAACAGCTCGCCGATCGGGAAGACCTGGCAGCCGCGAACGGCGCGGTGTGGGCCCTCCACGCGGACCGTCCAGACCGTGCCGGGGAGTCGTGTCAGGGAACGCCGACTTTGAGTGAACGTCGCGTACATGTCTGGCTGGCTCCACGAGGGGGATCAACGCCAGGGACGGTCCCGGGCGGTATGGGGAGGAGGAAGCATTCGCCGTGCCAAACCCGATTCGTCAGGGATGCCGGGATGATGACCGTTGCAACCTTCCCGGTTTGCCTCATCCGGGCCGTCCAGGTTGGCCATTCGGCAGGATCGGCGCGGGGCGCAGGCCGCGGGAACTGCACCGATTGAAAGAATTACCGCCCGCACGAGGCGCCGCCGGCGTTTCGGAGGCCCAGACTACCCGCCCGTTGGGCGATCCGAGCCGACGGGCTCGGTCTGGCTGCGACGAATGCGGTCTCGCAGTTCGGCCGCCAGTTCGTAATTCTCGGCCCGCACCGCCTCGTCGAGTTGCTCGGTGAGCGTCGGCCCCACCTCGAACCGGCTGCGGACGTTCTCCCGCATTTCCATGAGCCGGCGCACGAGTTCATCGTCGGCGTACTGTTCCGCGGCGTCATACCGCTCGAACAACTCCCGAAACCGGCCGAGGCCGGCGTTGATCTCGACGATCGCCGCCTCCGGGCCATGCTCCTCCAGTTCGGCCAGGGCTGTCGCCTGCACCCGATGAAACAGCACGAACGGACGGTGCTGCTCATGCGACAGCGTCCACTCCTCGTCGTCGGAGTGCTCCCGCACGAAGTCCAGGAAGGCAAGGCTGTGGTCGGCGTCCCGGGCGGCCCGTCGGTATTCCCGCAGCGACAGCCAGCAGAGCCGCCGATGGTAAAATTGGATGAATTCGCGGTCGGCCTCGGCGCACTGTTCCCGACTCAGTCGGAACGAGCCCCCCTCCCTGACCACCTCGCCGACGAGGTAGTCGTAGAAGGTCTCGGCCCCATGCGGACGAGCGCCGTCTGGGCGGTGCTCGGTTTCCATCTGCAGGAGGCCCATGTCCACCCGCATCTGCAGCACGGCCCGCCCCTTGCGGGTCTTCACCAGCCGGGCATTCACTTCGCCCGGCTGAAAATCCCATCCCTTGAGAACGGTGTCGATATCGCGAGGCGAGGGCATCCCACGCTCCCTGCATTGGTGACTGGCCCGCAGGCATTCCCTGCACACCGGAAGTATAGCAGTCCGCCCGCGTTGATTCAGTCCGCGGGCAGCCGCCGGCCGCGTTTGGTCTCGGCCCGCCGCCGCTTCGTATCGAGTCGCCGGGCCACGGCCGCCCGTGGCGTCTTCGTGCGGCGACGCACCTTGGGCTCGATCGCCGCCCGCTCGATGATGGCGGACAGTTTCGCCAGGCAATCGTCGATGTTCCGCGGGCGGTCCCGATGCCGCTGGCTGGTGATCACCAGATCGCCGGCCGTGGTGAGCTGCGACCGCTGCTGCCGCACGAGCCGGGCCCGCACGGCGTCGGGGAGATGCGGTGATCCGCGGACCGTGAACCGCAGCATCGCCTTGCTGCTGGTGCGGTTCACGTGCTGCCCGCCGGGGCCCGCGCTGCGCACGAATTGCCATTCCAGGGCCGCGGCCGGGATCACGATCCTGCCGCCGGCAAGTGAAAGACCCCGGGATGCTGGCATGGGGAAAAGCCTACGCCTTCTTCCGCTGATTCGGCAACGGCTGCGTTGCGGCCGCGGGAGCATCCCGACGAGGCGGTGGTCTGGACAGTCCGCGCCGGACGGCTCCATACTTTCGCCCTTCCGCACGTCGAGGAGGCACTTCCAGCATGTTTCGCGCGGCTGCCAGCCAACTGACCACCCCCCGGCGTGATTTCTCCGAGGATGTCGCCCCGCTCTCGGCCCTCGGATTCGACGCGCTGGCGATCTGGCGGCACAAGCTCTCCGACGTGGGGCTGGATCGGGCCAGGGACCTGCTCGTCGGGGCCGGGGTGCGGGCATCGAGCATCCAATGGGCCGGCGGTTTCACCGGCGGCGATGGTCGCTCCTTCGACGAGAGCGTGGCCGACGGGGAGGAGGCCATCGAGGCGGCGGCGGTGCTCGGGGCTCCCGTGGTGGTCGTGCACGCCGGCTGCCGGGGCGGCCACACCCGGTCGCATGCGCGTCGCCTTCTCGCCGAGGCCCTGGAGCAGCTCGCTCCGCACGCGGGGCGCGCCGGCGTGACGCTCGCGATCAAGCCGTTGCATCCGGCGGCCGCCATCGGAGGCAGTTTCCTCGCCACGCTCGTCGATGCCCTCGAGATCGTCGATGAACTCGTCGAGAGCAGCCCGACGAATGCCTGCGTGGGCCTCGCCATCGACCTCTGGCACTTCGGCGACGATCCCGATCTGGGGGCCCTCCTGCCGCTTTTGGTCGATCGTACGGCCCTCGTTCAGGTGGCCGATCGCAGCGGACCGCTCACGCCCGAGCAGGAACGGCTGCCGGTCGGCCGCGGCTCGCTTCCGCTCGTGGAGATCGCCGAGGCGATCCTCGAGTGCGGATACCGTGGCGACTTCGAATTCGATCCGGTCGGAGAAGCGGTGGAGGCCGACGGCTACGACCGGGTGCTGGGCTGCCTGGCCCGGACGGCCGACGCCTGGTCGAGGAAAGTGCCGGGCGAACCGGCCTACCGTCCGCGGGCGGGCATCGGCATGCGGAGATCCCAGGCTTCGAGCCAGGTCGTTTCCCCGGGCTGAAGACCGAAGTCTTTCTGGAGCCTGCGGTCGAAATCATCCATGTGGGCCGCACCGTAGAAGATCGCCATCCGCCGCTTTCCGCGGGCGATCTGATCCCGCAGGACGTCGAGGGCCGCGGCGTTGCGGTCGGTGATCAGCGACGAGCCCTCCTCGCCGCCGAAGGCCGCCGTGAGCACCTCCATGTCGGTGAACTGCTCGGCCATGATGCGTCGCAGCCGCACTTCCCGGTCGGATCCGAACAACATGCCGAAGAGGTCGCCCACGCCGACGTCGGGGGCCGACTTCTGGGCTTTGGCCCGCGCCATGCTTTCCTGCATGAGCTTCAGGAACATGCTCCACCACGACTCGCCCCGCTTGGCCATGGCCGCGTCGAATTCCTGCGGCGAGAGATCGGCATGGACGAAATTTGCGGCTCTGTAGTCGATCGCTTCGAGCTGGAATTCGAGCCCGAGCATTTTTGTCAGCCCCTGCTGGGCCGAGCCGATGGCTCCTGCCGGCTTGCCGCCGGGACGGGGCACGCGGGCATGATCCGGGGCGACGAGTTCGTAGAGCACGGCATCGTAGTCCTTGAAGAGGCGGTCGAGCGTCTGGTAATAGGACTCGCCGCCGACGTGCACGGCGGCCACCAGATCGACCTCGAGCGGGAGGCGGCGGCCGGCGCGGGCGGCGGCCGCCGCCCGCTCGCGGTATTCGACGATCGATGTATCCAGGGAGAGCGGCTGGCTGCGGTCGTCTCGGGAGAGACGGAGAAATGACGGCCGTTCCGCAGCGGCCTCCTGCCGGCCGGGCGGCCGCAGCTCATCGCCCATGACCAGGGTTCCGGGCAAGGCTGCGAGGAGGGTGGCCCAGGCGATCTGGGCAAGGCTGAGGCCAGGGCGGCCGCTGGCTGCGGACCTGGGAAGACGCGGGGGCATGGCTTTCCTCCGAGCGGTTCAGGGTCTCTTCGAGCGGTCGAAGCGAACTCCCGCAGAATACCCGAGTCAGCGTCTCCCGCCACGTTTCCCGGGGCGGCGTGGCAAATCCGGGCCAAACCGCAGGGTTTGCCAAGTTTCATCAACTGGAACGACCGGCACGACCGATACCGAAGGGCGAGTCCGCATCGGCGGGCATGAGGCTCCTGATCCATGGGACACCCTGCGATGGCTACGAACCAACGTCCTCGACGGCACATCGGCCCGGCCTTGTCGCTGGCAGCATCGGTCGCGATGCTCGTCGCCCCGGTCCTGCCGACCATGCATGCGGCCCGGGCCGGCGACTGGATGCCCATGCTGCCCGATCAGGATTTCTACGATTTCCAGCTCTTCGCCCCGCCTGATCTGCAGGAATACAACATCTACAAGCGGCCGCACGAAGGCATCTTTTTTTCCTACGACCGGCTGTACTGGGGCATCACGGTGCCGAGAACGACGCCGGTCGGAGAATCGGCGCAGGGCCTGTATCTCATCCCCTTTCAGCCGATCTCGCCGCAGACCGTCGTGCAGCTCAACAACGCCAACATCCAGGCCACGCTGACATCCGGATCCGGCGGCGGCGGGAACAGCCTCATCGGCGGCATCTTTACGTTCGGCAGCGATCCCCTGCAGCTCGATCTCGACACGAGCTGGATGAGGACCAAGATGAGTTGGGGCGACCGGTATGAAGGCGGCTGGATCTACGACGATCGTGGCGTGAACATCAGCTACTTCAACGTCGGCCAGCAGCAGGAATTCAGGACGCTGAGCGAATTCGCCGCCTCGTCGCCGACGCAGGTATTCACGCAGGAGGGCACATCCGGAGGCGGTGATGGGGGTGGCGGTGGGGTTGGCAACATCAACCAGTCGCTCGTGACCACCACGATCACGTCCGAAAGTCCTCCCCCTGACCATCTCATCGCCCAGAAGCTGACGCAGGAAAACAGCGTCGAACTGCAGAGCGCCGGTGCCGCCCTCATCGTCCGCCGCGAACTCGGCAAGCGGGGCAGCGGATCGACGGCCCGGTTTGGCCTCGGCCCGCGGTTCATCCAGTTCGCGGAGCGCTACAAGCTCGGCTATGAGAGCAATCAATACGCCTTCAACGTCGGCGGCGAAGCTGGCGGGATCGGCGGAGGGGGTGCCGGAGGGGGCGCCGGAGGGGGCGCCGGAGGGGGCAACCAGGCACAGAACCAGAACCAGGCCGGCGGTCAGTTGGCGAACAACGACAACGCCATCGGCGGCGGGAACATCGATGAGATCTTCGGGAC
>CAZONY010000019.1:10868-14923 GCA_964581215.1 uncultured Chitinophagaceae bacterium
TACCACGGGCACGACAGGCACGACAGGCACGACAGGCACGACAGGCACGACGGGCACGACGGGGACCACGGGCAGCCTGTCCACCAACACGGGCGCCGCTGGCGGTGGGAACATCGACGAGATCTTCGGGACGGGCCCCGCCGGCAACGTGCTTGGCATCACCGGCGTGGACACGCTCACCGGCCACGGGCTGGGGTCACCGCTGCAGACAGGAGCCTGGGAAACCTACACCAGCAACAACATGGTGGGGCCCGAGATCTCGCTGCTGTTCGAGGCCGAGCGGGGCCGCTGGCTCTTTTCGAGCGAAATGAAGTTCGTCGCCGGGTTCAACTGGCAGAACAACATCTACAAGGGCTCCAACTTCCCCGCCTCGCTCGGCGCCGACTATCTCCGGGCGACCTTCTCCCCGTCGGCGACATTCACGGCCGGCGGCACCACGACCGGCGGCACCACGGGAGACACCCCGACGACGCTCACCGCCCCGCCACTCTTTCTGCAGATCTATGGCGTCGGCCAGCAGAACGCCAAGAACGAGGCCGAGCACCGGTTCGTCTTCTCCCCCGTGGGCGAATGGCGGCTGGGAGGGCAGTTTCGCGTGAGCAAGTCGATCAACCTCAACTTCGGCTACACCGGCATGTGGCTCTCCGGCATCGCCCGGGCCTCGAGCAACACGGGCTACGTCACCGAGGAGAAGCGGGCCACGTTCGCGGCTCCGGTGGATCCGACGCAGGCGGCCAGCATCACCAATCCCTGGGTCGTGAAGACGACCGGGCCGAGCCTCTACAACCAGCCCTTGCAGGATGACGGCTCGCCGAACCCGTTCTACGTGCCGAATCCCCGGTTCACGAGCATTGGCGCCCAAGATACCGCTAATGAATACGTCTTCACCAACGGCATCGACTTCGGCCTGGAAGTCAAGTTTTAGTCATCCATTCGGCGGTGGCGCCGCGGATGCGGGCGAGTTTGTCCAGCCGCGTGCGGAGGGGTGTCCACAGGGGCTCATCGCCCACGGCGTGCACCTCCCGCGGAAACGCCACCGGCAGGCCGGCGCCGTCCACCTGCACGAAGCCGAACAAGCCATCCATCCAGGGCAGCGTGTGGCCGTGGAGCGGCATGCCGACCACGCCCACGACGAGATACGCCTGCCGGACGTCCACCACGGCGCCGCGAATCTCCACGAGCGATCCCACCGGCACGCTGCGGCGGCATTCGAGGCTCACCACCCGTCGCAGCATGAGGTTGGCCGCGGGGCCGACGGCCCGGCTGGCGGCGGCATAGGCGGCCTCGAGACCGTAGCGGAGCAGGCTGCCGGCGTAGAGCGTGCCGTGGTGATTGGCGTCGGCCGGGAGCACGAGGCGGTGGCTCGTGATCTCGTGGGTGACTTCGGGCATGGCGGGGTTATAGCAAACCGCTAGGCCACCGACATCGGCTTGCGGTTCGCGTTCGCCCGCTCCATGTATCCCGGATCGATCTTCGCCAGCTCCTCCTGAACCGCCGCGACGGTGCGCCGAATCTGGTCGTCGGTGTGCTGCGACGTGATGAAGAACCGCAGCCGGGCGGCCTTCTCCTCGACGGCGGGATAGAGGATCGGCTGGACGTTGATGCCCCGCGTGAAGAGGGCCCGGGAAAGCCTCAGGCTGTTGATCGAATTGCCGAGGATCACCGGCACGACGCCCGACCCGCCTGACTGCCCGGTATCGAGGCCCGCCTCGGCGGCGAGCTGCAGGAACAGCTTCGCGTTGTCCTGCAGGCGGGCCACCCGCTGCGGCTCCCGCTCCAGCACCCGCATCGCGCCGAGGGCCGCACCGGCCGCGGCGGGTGGCAGGCCGATCGAGTAGACGAAGCCCGGCACCGTGTATTTCAGCCAGCGGACGAGCGGCTTCGAGCCGGCGATGTAGCCACCGCAGCTCCCGAAGGCCTTGGAAAGCGTGCCCATCCAGATGTCGACGTCGGCCGGGTTCACGCCGAAATGTTCGCCGATGCCCCGGCCCCGCTTGCCCATTACGCCGATCGAGTGGGCCTCATCGACCATGAGCAGCGACTTGTGCCGCTTCGCCAGCCCGATGAATTCCGGCAGATTCGCGAAGTCGCCGTCCATGCTGTAGATCGCCTCGACGACGACGAGCACGCGGCGGTACTGGCTGCGGATCTGCGCGAGCAGCGTCTCGGCGGCCTGAAAGTCGTTGTGCGGGAACGGCCGGCGGCGGGCGCCCGAGAGGATGGCTCCCTGGAGGATGCTGTTGTGGGCCAGCGCGTCATGAAAGACGAGGTCGCCCGGACCGACGACATGGCCGATCACGGTCTCGTTGGTGGCGTGGCCGCCCACGAATGTCACGGCGTCTTCGGTGCCGACGAGCCTGGCGATCTCCCGCTCCAGCTCCTGGTGGATCGTCTTCTCCCCCGACACGAGCCGGCTGGCCGAAACGCTCGTGCCGAACCGGTCCACGGCCGCCTTCGCCGCGGCCGACACCTGCGGGTCACCCGACATGCCGAGATAGTTGTAGCTCGCCCAGCTCACCATCTCCCGGCCGGCGATGGTCGTGCGGTCGTTGGTGAGCCCCTCGTGGACGCTGAAGTAGGGATTCTCGAGGCCCGCGTTGCGAACCATCGCGAAATTTTGCTCGAGGGCCCGCACCTCGGGAAACTCCTCGATCCGATAGGCGTCCGCCGGGATCTCGGCCACCACGCGGGCCACCTTGACTTCCGGACGGCCGTCGGCCGGCATGTGGTCGAGGATCGCCTCGGCGACCTCGCGGCAGGTCTCGATCTGCGGCAACACCTGCTCCGGAAACCGGGCGCCGAAGGCCTCCTCGAGGCTGGCCACGATCTCCATCCGCTCGAGCGAGTCGAGGCCGAGTTCGACGATGTTGGTTTCGAGCGAGAGGTCGCCGGCGCGTTCCTTGGCGATCCGCCGCACGTGATCAAAGACGGTCTGCACGATCTCCTGAGGCAGTTCGCGGTCGGGGCGGTGGGCCCGCGAGGATTCGCCGAAGGGCCGCTGGCGGGCCAGGCGGGGCGCGGCCGTCGCAGCCGGGGGCTGTTCGGCCGTGGCCAGCCACCCGACGTGCTGGGCCACCACCTCGAGCGCCCCGTCGAGGAACTGCCGTTTGCAGGCGTGCCGCTGGATCTTGCCGCTCGAGGTCTTGGGCACGCTGTTGGGCCGCACGCAGACGATCGCCTCGACGGCCACCTCCTGCTCGGTCGCGAGCCGCCGGCGGATCGACTCGAAGGCGGAGGTGATCTCGTGGGCCTCGCGCCGGCCCCGCTCCAATTCGGCCACCACGACCACCCGCTCGCGGCCATCGACATCGACGGCAAAGGCGGCGATTGACCCGGCCCGCACGAGCGGCGTGGCGGTCTCCACCGCGTGCTCGATGTCCTGCGGGTAGTGATTGCGGCCGCGGATGATGATCAGGTCTTTGAGCCGGCCGGTGACGAACAGTTCGCCGTTGTCGAAAAAGCCCAGGTCACCGGTCCGCATGTAGGGGCCGGGATTGGGCCGCCACCGCGTCACGCTGCCGGTGCCGGCCTGGGCATCGGCCTGGGCGAGCATGGCGCCGAAGGTCGCCGCGGTCTCGTCGGGGCGGTTCCAGTAGCCCTGCGCCACGCTCGGCCCGCTCACCCAGATCTCGCCCACGCGGCCCGGCGGCAGCGATTCGCAGGTCTGGGGATCGACGATGTGCACGTCCTGCCCGTCGAGTTCCCGGCCGCTGCCCACGAGCCTGCGCACTCCGGTGGCATGCTCCGGCGTGGCGATGGCGGAGCCTGTCTCGATCGACGTGGCGTCGAACGAACGGATCACGGGCGGCTCGAACTTCATTCCGCCGGTGACCATCAGCGTGCTTTCGGCCAGGCCGTAGCAGGGATAGAAGGCCTCGCGGCGGAAGCCGCTCACGGCGAAGGCCTCGCAGAAGGCGTCGATCGTCTCGGCCCGCACGGGCTCGGCGCCGTTGAAGGCGAGCGACCAGCTGGAGAGGTCGAGCGTGGCCCGCTGCTCCGGCGTGGTCTTTCGCACGCAGAGTTCGTAGGCGAAGTTGGGCCTGCCGCTGATCGTG
>CAZONY010000020.1:0-14782 GCA_964581215.1 uncultured Chitinophagaceae bacterium
CTTCTTCTGCCGCAGCGGATTCCAGGCCCGGCTCCCCGCCTTCAGCGTGCCGGAGTACACCCGCACGAAGGAAAGGTCGCCGTGCTTTTCGGCCACGATCTTGAAGACCAGGCCGCAGAATGGCGCCCCGGGATCGGGCTTTCTCGAGATCGTGGTCGGCTCCTTCTTCGCCGGGTCGAGCCCCTGCACCGGCGGCACGTCGGCGGGGCTCGGCAGATACCAGGCGACCGCGTCGAGCACCGGCTGGATGCCGATGCAGTCGAGGGCCGAGCCGGCGAGCACGGGCACGACTCGCCGCTCGATCGTCGCCTGGCGAATGGCCTTTCGCATCAGGTCGGGCGGGATCGGGGCGTCGTTCATCGCCAGTTCGGCGATCTCGTCGGAGAAGTCAAACAGCGTGGAGACGAGCTGCTCGCGGTGGAGCGCCGCCTCGTCGGCCAGGTCGTCCGGGATCGGCGTTGCCGTCACCTTCGCGAGGGCCTCCCCGCCAGCCAGCGCCTCGTCCTTGGGCGGAAACGTGAGGAGCTTCATCTCGACCAGGTCGATGATCCCTCGGAAGGGATTTTTCACGTGCGGCGGCCCCATGCCCTGCGGCAGGTGCAGCACCAGCGGCTTCGCCCCGAGCCGCTTCTCGATCTGCTCCACGGTGCCGAAAAAATCGGCCCCCTCGCGGTCGAGTTTGTTGACCAGCGCGATCCGTGGCACGCCATACTTGTCGGCCTGCCGCCAGACGGTCTCGCTCTGGGCCTCGACGCCCTCCCGCGCGCTGAATACCACCACCGCCCCATCGAGCACCCGGAGGCTGCGCTCCACCTCGGCGGTGAAGTCGACGTGGCCGGGGGTGTCGATGAGATTCACCGTCACGTCCCGCCACCGGAAGGACACGGCGGCGGAGTAGATCGTGATGCCCCGCTCCTGCTCCTCCGGATCGAAATCGGTGACGGTCGTTCCCCGATCCACCTCGCCGAGCCGATGGCTGGTCTTCGTGTAGAAGAGCATCCGCTCGGTGAGCGTGGTCTTGCCGGCATCGATGTGGGCGACGATGCCGATGTTGCGAATCGTGGCGAGTTGCCGGCTCATGGGATGATCCAGGTGGGAGATCACATCCGCTCGGGGACCCGGATGCCGAGCAACTCCAGGCCCGTGCGCAGAGACCGTCCAGTGAGATCGCACAGGGCGAGGCGCGTGGCCCGCTCGACGCCCTCGGCCTTGAGGACGGGCAGCGCGTCGTAGAACGTCGAGTACGCGCCGGCGACGTCGAAGAGCCAGCTCGTCAGCAGGTTGGGGCGGTCGTCGGCTTCGACATCCTCGAGCACCTCGCCGAGCCGCAGAAGCTTCGTGGCGAGCGCCCGCTCCCGCGGATCGCGGAGGACGATGGCGCCCGCATCCCGCCGCACCGCTTCGCGATCGATGCCCCCTCGGGCGAAGATGCCCTCCACGCGAGCCACCGCGTACTGCATGTAGGCGGCCGTGTTTCCGGTGAGCTGCAGCATCTTGTCGAAACTGAAGACGTAGTCGGTGGTCCGGTTCTGGCAGAGATCGGCGTACTTGATGGCCCCGATGCCCACCGCCTCGGCGATGCGTCGCCGCTCCGATTCCGGCATCCCGGTGCCCCGCTCGGCATCGGCCGCGGTCACGACCTCGTAGGCCCGCGCCACCCCCTCGTCCAGCAGCGCCTCGAGGCCCACGGTATCCCCCGCCCGAGTCTTGAAGGGCCGGCCGTCCTCGCCGAGCACGGTGCCGAAGCCGACGTGCACGAGATCCACGGCCGCGATGCCCTCCAGCCCCCAGCGGCGAGCCGTCTCGAAAACCTGCGCGAAATGGCTGCTCTGGCGGTGGTCGACGACGTACAGAATGCGGTCGGGCTTCCAGTGCTCGAGCCGCCACCGGATCGTGGCCAGATCGGTCGTGGCGTAGAGGAAGGCCCCGTCGGCCTTGCGGACGAGGAGCGGGGGGGCGTCGTCTCCATCCAGAAACACGCCGCTCGCCCCGCGGCTCTCCCGGGCCAGGCCCCGGGCCTCGAGATCGGCCACCACCCGAGACAGCATCGGCTGGAAAAAACTCTCGCCGAGCGCATGGTCGAACGTGACATGCAGCCGCGAATACAGGCGATCGATCTCAGCCCGGCAGACCGGCATGAACCGCTCCCACAAGGCCCGGTTTTCGGGATCGCCCTCGTGGAGTCGCGCCGTCTCCGCGAGCACGGCGCGGGCGGCATCGGGAAACCGGACGGCCAGCGACGCCGCCTCGGCATCGGCGGCCAGTTCCTCGGGCTTGGCGTCGGCCACCTTGCGGACGAGCCGATAGAGCCGGCCGAGCTCGGCCGTCGGGTCGGCCGCAAACGCCTCGTCGTCGCGGCAGTGCTTCCAGCCCCAGAGGATCATGCCGAACTGGGTGCCCCAATCGCCGAGGTGGTTGTCGGTGATCACGTGGTGGCCACGGAACCGCAGGATGCGGGCCAGGGCGTCGCCGATCACGGTCGAGCGGATATGGCCGACGTGCATCGGCTTGGCGACGTTCGGCGAGCTGAAGTCGACGACGATCGTCGCGGGGCGGGCGACCGGAGCGACCCCCAAACGGCCGTCACCGCCGGCGGATGCGACCGCCCGGGCCAGCGCGTCGTCGCGGATCCGCAGGTTGATAAACCCCGGCCCGACCGGCTCCGTCGGCGGCTCGAAGATGTCTCCGACATCGAGCCGCGCGATGATCGCGGCCGCCACGTCGCGGGGCTTCTTCCCGGCCCGCTTCGCCAAGGCCATCGCCATGGTGCCGGAATAGTCGCCGAACCGTGGGTCGGCGGTCTCCCGCACCTGATCGAGCAGGGGGGGGATGTCGGTGGCGTCGATCGCCACCTCTCCGTCGGCGGCGAGCCGCTCGAGCGCCGTGCCGAACATTCGCCGCAGGGCGGACCGGAATTCCACCGGGGCTTGCGGGCCGGAGCCGTCGCCGTCACTCATCCGACGGTCGCTCCCGTGGACGGCATCGCGACGCGACTGGCGTCAGCCCAGAGTTGCTCGAGATCCCAGTACTCCCGCGATCCGGCATCGAAGAGGTGCACGACGACGTCGCCATAGTCCATCACGATCCAGTGGCCGTCCTCGTAGCCCTCCACGCCGCGCGGCTCGTCCTGCAGGTCGCGGCGGATCGTGTGCTTGACTTCATCGGCCATGGCGTGCATCTGCCGGCGGCTGGTGCCCGTGGCGATGACGAAATAGTCGAACACGTCGGTGACCTTGCGCAGGTCGAGAACGACGATGTCGGAGCCCCGCGTGTCAGCGATCACCCGCGCCGCCGCCAGGGCCAACTGTTTCGCGGATTCGCTGCTGTTCGGCATCGGCGGGGGCGTCGGTGGAGGTGAGTGGGAAGCGACTCGACGAGGATTGTAACGAGGCCGCGACGATCCGGGGGAGTCGGCCCCGCGCTACCTGGCGATCAACAGGCCTGCCGCCAGAGCGACGCCCTGAAGCACGAGGTCGGGCACTTCCTCGGCATTTGGCAACGACTCGCGAACCGCGGCCCGCCAGCCACCGGTGAGGATCAGTTGCGGCTCGGCCGCGTCACCCAGCGACCGCCTCGCCTCCTCGACCACGCGCGAAATCGCCCCCCGCATGCCCCAGCCGACGCCTGCCGCGATGGCTTCCTGCGTGGAGCGGCCTGGCAGCGCCGGCACGCCCCCCTGCTCGAGCGCCGCCACCTCGGGCAAACGGCTCGTGCCCTCGGCGAGCGCCCGCGCCATGAGCGCCGGGCCGGGAAGGATCGCCCCGCCGAGAAACGCGCCCGCGGCGGAGACCATATCGACCGTCGCCGCGGTGCCACAATCGACCACGATCGCCGGCCGCCCCGGTGGCTTCAGCACCGCGGCCGCGGCCGCGGCCGCCAGCCGATCGATGCCCACGCGGTGCGGCTCCGGTAGGGAGATCGCCAGGGGCATGTCGTGGTATCGGATCCGCCGCTGCCGCACCGGTCGATGCCGGCTGGCCGACACGGCGGCGATGGCAGCCTCCAGCCTCGATGCCGCCGCATCGTGGACGCTCGCCACGAGGATCGCCGCCGGCCCGGGCGCGACCGCCCGCAGCCAGTCCTCGAGGGCCTCGGGGCGAAACGACCGACTGGCAAGATCATGCCGCTGCTCGATCGCGGGCAGCGACGACCGGTCACCGGGGCGGACCACCACGCCGAGTTTGATTCGAGAGTTGCCCACGTCGGCAACCAGCAGCGGATCGCCCGGTGAAATCGGAAAAGCCGGGGGTGCTGTCGTCATGACCGCATTATGACTCATGCAAAGACGATGCGAACAAGCCTCGCCACGAGGGGCTGTCCGTGCCCCGGAAGCCGGCGTCGCTCCACCACGGCATGCCCCCTTCAGCGGGCATCGAGCAAGGCCACGACCGCCCGTACGAGCCGGTCGAGCCCCTGCCCCGTGACGGCGCTCACGGCGATCACCTCGCGGCCGAGCGCCTCGGCCAGCCGCGCCCGCACCTCCTCGGCACCGGGAAGTTCGCTCTTGCTGACGACGACGATTTCCGGGCGACGGCCGAGGGCCTCGTCATACCGGACCAGTTCCTCGCGAATCGCCCGGTGGTTGGCCAGCGGATCACCGCCATCCATCGGCAGCGGTTCGACCACGTGCACGAGGATGCCCGCCCGCTCCACGTGCCGGAGGAACTCGTGCCCGAGGCCCACACCGGCATGGGCTCCCTCGATCAGGCCGGGCAGGTCCGCCAGCACGAAACCGCGGTCCGGCGAAACGGCCACCATGCCCAGCATCGGCGATTTCGTCGTGAACGCGTAGTCGGCGATCTCCGGGCGCGCCCGCGAGGGACGGGAGAGCAGCGTGCTCTTGCCGGCGTTCGGCTTGCCCACGAGGCCCACGTCGGCGATCACCTTGAGTTCGAGCGTCAGCCGACGGATCTCCCCCTTCTCGCCCGGGGTCGTCTCGCGGGGCGCCCGATTGGTCGATGTCTTGAACCGCAGGTTGCCTTTGCCCCCCGCACCTCCACGGGCGGCGATGATCTGGTCGCCGGCCACGGTGAGATCCTTGAGCACGAGGCCGGTCGCCTCGTCGATCACGATCGTGCCCGGCGGCACGCGCAGGACCAAGTCTTCCGCAGAGCGTCCGTGACAGTTCGCGGGGCCGCCGGAGGTGCCGCTCGCCGCCCGCCACTGCCGGCGGTGGGCGAGCGGAGCCAAGGAATCGACTCCTGCTTCGGCCCGCAGGATCACGCTGCCCCCGTCACCCCCGTCGCCCCCGTCGGGCCCTCCGAGCGGAACATACTTCTCCCGCCGGAAACTCAGGCAACCTCGTCCGCCTTGTCCCGCCGCCACTTCGATCTGCACGCGGTCGACGAACACTCGATCCGCCAATCAGCGTCGGGAGGAAACGCCCCCAGGGGCGAGGAGAGTCAGGAGATGACGTTGATGCGGCGGCCTTCGCGATCGAATCCCACGACGCCGTCCACGAGGGCGAAGAGGGTGTAATCGCTGCCCATGCCCACGTTGCGACCGGGATGAAATTTGGTGCCCACCTGCCGCACGAGGATGTTTCCGGCCAACACTTTCTGCCCGGCGAATTTCTTGACGCCGCGCCGCTGGGCGTTGGAATCGCGACCGTTGCGGCTTGAACCCTGACCTTTTTTATGGGCCATAACCTCGCTCCTCGCTCGACCGATCGTCGGACCCGGGACGTGGCGGTACCGCCGTCACTCCGCATCCTCGGCATTTTCGTACCTCAAAACCCAGGCATGGTCAACGCCCTCGGGCTTTTCCGAGGCCCCTTCGTAGAGAGCGGCCCCCTCCGGCCCGAAGAGGCCCAGGATCAACTGGCGGCGTCTGTCGGCATCTTCAATTTCGCGTAACCGCTCGTGAATAACCCGGAAAGCCTGCTGCGCGCCGGCGTCCGCCAGCATGGAAACATCGAGATCCGTGGCGTCGAGGGCTGCCGCCTGACGGGCCACGACCGCCTCCCTGGCCAGCCAGTCGAGCCGGGGGGCAGCCGCCCCGAAAAACTCGGCCTGCTTTTTCCGCCGTGCGGCCGCCTCGGGCACGGCGGCGATGCCCTCGATGATCGACACGAGCGACTCGAACCGATCCTTACCCACCTGAGCCGGAAGCGGCCGGATGAGTTCATCGAGATAGGCCGCCCCGAGATCACCGAACAGGCCCCGGATCACCCCGGGCCGATCCTCCGCAGGGAGGGCTGCCACGCCCCGCAGCAGCGTGATGAGCGGCGTGAATCGGCCGGCCGGATCGTCCGCCCGCTCGACGAGATTCTTCCAGTCGATCGCGAGGGCTTCCAACGCCTCCAAGGGGCGGGCGGTCGTCAGCGCTGGCCTCCGCACCGCCTCGAGCACCAGGGTGCCGAGCGTCATCCGCTCGAAGATTCCGGCGTAGCCGATGCTCACTTCCTCCTCCACCACGTCGCGATCATCGCCGGGCCGCCAGAAATCGAGTCGCAGCGACTTGAGCGTGGCCTGCGTGAGGGACGGCGATCCTGCCTGCGGATCGGGCCGCAGCTTCCAGTCGGTGGCATTCGTCAGACCGCGGACGTAGATGGAGAAGTAGTCGATCCGCGGATCGATGTCCTCCCAAACCGCCACGCCCCAGCGATCCTCTCCCGGCGCGAGTTCCTGCTCCGCCATCGCGGCGCTATCGAGAAAGCGACGGGCCGGGTCCTCACGATTCCGTATCGGCTCCATCGCGGCCGGCACGAGCCGGTCGAGGTAGCCTCGATAGGCCGAGAGCCCTTCGTCCTCACCGAGCCCCTCCATGCTCTCGAGCACGAAGTGGGGCATGAACCGGATCGGTTTCTCGAAGGTCTCCACCGTGCGGCGGGTGGGATCATCCGGGTCGATGATCGTCTTCCGCCAGCCGACGTTCTTCACGCGATAGATCATGTACCAGCATGGTTTCGTCTTCAGGGTGGGCTTGCCCGCCGCGTCCAGCACCGGCACCTGAACGTCGATCAGCCGTGGCAGCTTGAAGGCAAACTCCAGGCACCACACCTCGAACACGAAGTCCCGATCCCGCGACTCCTCCACGAGCGTCTCCGTGACCGCGTCCCGCTTCGGCTTCCAGGCCATGGCGCCACGGGCAACGGTGACCTCAGGAAGGTCGCGACGACGCACCGTGTCTTCGGCAGCGGTGTCGGCGGGGATCACCGTCAGCGCTCCCGGCGCGAGTGTGCGGAATCCGGCGGGGGGGGCCGCGGCCGCAGTCCCCGCCGCCAAGGCCGCCGCGGCCGCCAGGCAGGGCAACGCCATCCACGCGCCGCGACGATTTCTCGTGGATGTCTTCACGTGGATGCCTTTTTGGAACCGATATGCTGTGCCGGGCGTCGGGCCGTGCCGGAAGCCGCCGTACGCACCCTCGCCGACCACCGATGAACGTCCCGAATCCGCCTTTGAACCGGAACCCATTGTTGCCGGAAGCCGCGTCCGCGCCCACCACGGCGGACCGTGCCATCGGGGTGGATTTTCTCTCGGCAGACGACTTCGACGCGACGGGAATCCTGGTGGGCGTCGATCCGTGTGCATCCGCGTACTGGTGGATGCCGGAACTCCATGATGCGTGCCCTGCGGACGAGACGGGGGCCAGTCAGGCCACGCACCGGGCCGGGGCCCGCACGGCCGACACGAGGCGGTCCACCTCTTCGGCCAACCTGGCGTAATCCTCGGCGCCGTTGGAATCGGCGGCATAGTCGAAGATCGACTGGCCGAAGCTCGGGGCCTCGGCGAGTCGGATGTTGCGTCGGATCCTGGTCTCGAACAGCCGCGCCTGCCCCCAGGCCGGATGGCGTTCGGCGGAGGCTGCGAAGAAGGCCTCGACATCCCGGCCGATCTCGGCCGCCAGTCGGGTGCCCGCCTCGAACATGCAGAGCACCACGCCCATCAGTCGCAGCCGCGGATTGACGTGCTCCGCGACCATTTCGATCGTTTCCAACAGCTTGCTCAGCCCGTGGAGCGCGAGAAAGTGAGGCTGGAGCGGCAGCAGCACGTCGTCGACGGCGGCCATGGCGTTGAGTGAAAGCAGGCCGAGCGAGGGGGGGCAATCGACCACGACATAGTCGAAGGCCGCGGCATCCTGCCCATTGCAACGGGGGTCATCGGCCATCCTGCGGCGCAGGATCGACTCGCGGCCACTCGTGCCGGCCAGCCCCAATTCCACGGCCGAGAGATCGATGTGGGCGGGCACCACCCAGAGATTGTCGCCGGCAGACACGGTGGCCGCGGCAAGCGGCTCTCCGCCCACGAGCACGTCGTAGGCGGAACACGAGGCGGAGCCCGGTTGCGCCCCGACGTGCAGCGTCGCATGGGCCTGGGAGTCGAGATCGACGAGGCACACCCGCCGGCCCGCCCGCGCGAGCCCCACGGCGAGGTTGACGGAGGTCGTCGTTTTGCCGACGCCTCCCTTCTGGTTGGCTACCGCGATGGACCGCATGGCGGGAGGATACGGGCCGGCCGATGGCCGACCTAGGCCGATTTCAGCGGGCGATTGGCCCGCTTTCGGCCGACCCGAAGTCGCCGATCCAAGCGGCCAGGCCGGCGCCGAGGCGGGCCAGGGCGGCTCGGCCCGGCCGGCCGGCGACCGTGATCCAGCCGCCGGTGGAGTCGAGATCGACGACGACCGCCGTTCGCTCCTCGTCGGCCGGGTCGCTGAACACCAGGGCGTAGTCCCAGGCCCCGTCCGGCAACCGTCCGGCAGGCCCCGCGGAATCCCAGCGGAAGCCGGCATCCTCGACGAGTCCGCGGCGGAGATGGACGATTCCCTTGGCGGCGGAAATGTCCCGGCGGTCGGTCGCCACGAGCCGCCCCGGTCGGCCGGTGGGAGCGAGTGTCCAGAGCTCGACGCGGGGGGCCTTCGAAACCCTCCGCGCCGCCGCCACCCCATAGAAGTCGAGGCAGCGCCGGGTCTGCAGCCGTTGGTAGCCGATGGCCAAGCCGGCCGCGGCGACGCCGAGCACCAGCAACGATATGACAAGCAGCGTGCCCGGCCGAAACGGGGCGGGCGATGAACGGCTCATACCATGCATGTATACTCGATGTTTCCGCCGGGTGGCATGGATCGCTTCTCTTGATCGCTCCATGGCACCGGCGGTGCCGCATGGCCCAGGAGATTCCCGATGCCCAACGCCTTCGATCCGTACCGCGAAGCCCTTGTCGTCGAGCACCACACGATCTGGCCCGATGACTGCGAAGACTGGTCGCCGGCCGAGAAGGCCCGCGTCGAAATCCTGTTGCATGCCGCCCCGGCCGAGGCGGCCGATCTCGACTACGTCCGCCAGCACAGCGGCTTCGCCCGCGTGATCACCGTGACTCCCGCCGACCTCGAACGGGTGAGCGTGGCCTGACCGTGCCCACCATTCGTGTTTCGCTCACCGCTGATTCCTCGGCCGACCGGTCATACGACGTGACCATCGCTCCGGGGTCGATTCGCGACGTGGGCCCGACGCTCGCCCGCCATGTGGCGCGGCGGGCCGTGGTCATCGCCGACGCCGCCGTGGCGTCGTCTCACGCGACCGGCGTGGTGGAATCGCTGCGTTCCGTGGGCATCGACACGCTCCTCCTTCCCGTCGCCTCGGGCGAGGCCTCGAAGTCGGTGGCGGAGGCGGGCCGGTTGTGGCACGCGTTGGCGAGCCATGCCGTGGACCGGCAGACCCATGTCGTGGCGGTCGGCGGCGGCGTGGTGGGCGACCTGGCAGGATTCGTCGCGGCGACGTTCGCCCGTGGACTTCCGGTGTGGCAGGTGCCGACCACGCTCGTCGCCCAGGTTGACAGCGCGATCGGCGGCAAGACGGGCATCAATCTCGAGGGCGGCAAGAACCTGGTGGGCTGCTTTTGGCAGCCGAGGGGCGTCTTCGCCGATACCGACACGCTCGCCACGCTGCCCGACCGCGAGTTCACGAGCGGCCTGGCGGAGGTCGTGAAGTACGGCATGATCCTCGACGCCGGCTTTTTCAACTGGCTGGAGGGCCACGCGACGGCGCTCGTGGCCCGCGACGCGCAACCGCTCGTGCACGCCGTCGAGCGATCGGTGGCGATCAAGGCCCATGTGGTCGCGCAGGACGAACGGGAGATGACCGGGCTCCGCGCCGTCCTCAACTACGGGCACACCTTCGCGCATGCGTTCGAGACGGCGGCCGGTTACGGCACCCTTCTGCACGGGGAGGCCGTGTCGATCGGGATGGCCTGCGCTGCCCGACTGGCGGCGCGGCTCGGCCGCATCGACGGCGACATCGTGGCCCGCCAGGACGCCCTTCTGGCCGCCTGCCGCCTGCCGCTGGCCATGCCCTCGCTCTCCGCCTCGACCGACGACCTGCTGGCCATCATGGCCCGCGACAAGAAATCCCTCGGTGGCCGTCTCCGCTTCATCCTCCCCACCCGCATCGGCCACGTCGACCTCGTCGACGGCATCGACGCCGACCTCGTGAAGGCCATCCTCACCTGACGGGCCCCGGGGCTCGGGGCGGCCGGTACCGGGGAGCCGGCGTATGCTGACGAGCGCAGCCAGGATGGCGGAGCGACGTCAGCATCCGAGTGAGCGAAGGGCAGGATGCCCGCAGTGAACGTCCGGCGACGGGGTACCGGCCGGCCCGAGCCTCATAGCATGGCCGCTCGGCGCTACCAGCGGGCCTCCAGAGCGAGGCCTCCCTGATCGGCGATCGGCAACGGCACCACCCTCACCTCCATGCCGCCGAACTGCATTTCCGTCTGGCTCACGGCCCGGGAACTGGCCAGGGCCAAATACCAGCCGAGGAAGATCTGCGAGGCGTAGTGGTCGCCGTCGGTCATCCGCGAGAAGCCCACGAACGTCGAGCAGACATAGAGCGTGCCCTTGAGAAGCGGGCTTTCCACCATGTCGGCCGCCGCCATGAACGGGATCGCGCCGACGAAGGCGTGGCCGCTCACGCCATTGTTGTCGTGAAAGGGAGCCCAATAGCTGCTGCCCTGCGAGTCGTGGGGGCGCGACCCGCCCGTGGCCCACTGCAGCGCGTAGAGAGGAGGCGCCCCCACGACGAACATCCGCAGGGAGCGGCCGCCCCACTCGCCGATGACGTCGCCCGCGGGCGTGTTCTCGAAGACCAGCCCCGTGGCGTAGGCCGCGCCGAAGACGGGGAGCGAGTAACGGCCCTCGCCGATGTCCTTGCAGCCGGAAAAGAACGTCCCCAGGCCGGTCGGCTCCACTCCCGTCTCCCAGGCGTCCTGCATCGTCTGATCGAAGCCGGTATTGGCCATGATCGCTCCCGCACCGAATGCCCCCGCCAGGCAGGTGAGGCTTTCGCACGAATAAAAATTGCGGTAATCCCGCGCCACCTGGTGCCAGGCCCGCGAGGCCCGCGGATGGGAACTGCCGGCCCAGGGCCGCTCATCCACCGGAGGTAGCGGCAGCGGCTGGCCGCGTGTGGCGGCCGCGGCGGGCGGTGGCCAAGCGTCGGCCGGCCGATCCATCGGCGCCATCCGTGCGGCGAGCTTGATGGTGATGTCCTGCGACTCCGTGGCGGCGGCTGGCTGCCATCCGCCCGCCAGCGTCAGCCCGCCAGAGGCTTCGTCCGCTCCGAGCGACTGGGTCTGCACGACGGCATCGATCCAGGCGCCGTCGGTGGCGGGAACGACCCGCACCACCACCCGCTGCCGCCGGGGAGGCCAGGCGGGGAGGCCGCCATCGGCTCCCCGTGGTTCCACCCAGGCCGACTCGATGAGGCCTGCTCGGGGCGGCGCGCCGAAGAAATCGGGTGGGTCGGCCCGCACGACCGGCCAGTCGGCCTGCACGGTGGCAAGCGTCCGCTGCCACAGCCGGGCACCATCATGTTCCGGGAGAAAGATGCTGCCCTGCCGTCCGGCATCGTCGCTCCGCACCACCGCCGCGGTCGCCGCGCACGCGACCATCACGGCCACCATCGGCAGGTAGCGAGAAGCACGTCGCCTTGGCTGGTATGGGCGCAGGATCACCGAGAACCTTCCGGCAGGGGGCGGGAGTGTTCCAGCCGGCTCGCCGTGGGGCAAGGCGGCTTCACCGCCGAGGCCGCAGCCCGCCTCTCAGGAACCGGTGGGCCCAGCCGCCTCGGTTCCGGCAGGGGCCTCCAGGTAGACCTCCACCTGCTGGCCGACGAACAAGGGGGGGCGGCCGGCGGGATCGCACGAGTAGATGACCTGGAGAACCCGCGTATCGACCCGCTCGGTGGTGTCTCCGGTGAGCGACTTCTTGGGAACCACGAAGGGCTCCACCCTGACGAACTCCAGTGGATACCGCTCCTGGAGACTGCCCCGGGGCACCGCGGAGGCCCTGGCAGTCTCGGCAAAGCGGGGAATGTCGAACTCGTCGATGTCAACGCGGACGTGCAGTCGCTCGATGTTGCCCAGAATGACGAGCGGCTGCCCCGGCGGGGCGCCGACGAACTCACCGGGCCGCACGTTGACCTGCAGCACGCGGCCGGCCACGAGGGCGCGCACGACGAGCCGGTCGAGTTCCGTCTCGATCTTCGCCACCTCCGCCTCGGCCCGCCCGACACCGGCCCGGGCGATGTCGCGGTCATACTCCCACGACCCCGCGTTGAGCAGGTCGAGGTCGGCCTGGGTCTTTTCGAGGGCGGCCTGCGCGGCAGCCAGCGCTTCGCGCCGGGCGATCAGCTCCTGCTCGGTGGTCACCTTGCGGGCGAAGGTTTCCTCAGTCCGCCTGAGCGCGTCCGTCTCACGGGCCACGGCGGCCCGCGCCTCGTTGACCTGCGCGACGAGCACGGGCACCTTTTCCTTGCGGGGCTCGGCTTCGAGCCGCGTGAGTTCGCTCTTGGCCGTGGCCAAGGCCGCGCGGCGCACGGCCCGTTCCGCCAGCAGATCGCGATCATCGAGACGGAAGAGGGGCGTGCCGGCCGCCACCTCGTCGCCGACCGTGACGTGCACCTGCACCACGACGCCCGGCGTCGCCGAACCGACGGCGATGTTTTCGGTCTGGGCCTCGACCACGCCCGAGGCGGCCACGGCGTCGGGAAACGGGCTCCGCGCCGGCTGGATCGGGGGAGGCGGATTGCGGGGCACGCGCCGCGTCGACCAGACATACCACCCGGCGAAGGCCAGGAGCGACAGCGCCACCACCGGCAGGGCGAACTGCGTGAGCAGATCGGCCCCGGTGCGGCGGCGGGTGAGACGTCGCACCGGCGGCGCGGCCGGCGGAACGTCCATGAGGGGAGTGGCCATGCTGATTACCTACCCGCCAGTGTCACGGTCCGGGCCGCTGCCGACCAGCCCACTCCCGCAGCATCGCCACCTGCTTGGCAAAATCCTGCTCGGCGACGTTGAGCGGGCTCTTGAAGAAGCAGGCCAGCCATTCAATCACGCCGCATTCCCCTCCCCGACGGGCCCGGTCGATCAGCCGCACGAGATCGAGCACCAGGGGCGCCGCCAGGATCGAATCGCAGCCCTGCCAGGTGAACTGCATCGTCATCGGCGTGCCGAGAAAGCCCCGGAAGTGGATGTGGTCCCAGGCCGTCTTCCAGTCGCCGAGGCTCTCGATGTATTCGATCGAGACGTGGGTTTGTGGGGGGTAGCCGAGGATGGCGGCGAGCAGGTGATCCTTGCTCTTCACCTTCGCGGCCTTGTTTCTCGGGTCGTCGAGCACCTTGCCGTCCATGTTGCCGAAGATGTTGTGCCCCACCCAGCTCATCACCTCGAGGTTGCGGGCGGCGAACATCGGGGCGAGCACGCTCTTGAGAAGCGTCTCCCCCGTCTTGCCGTCGCAGCCGGCCTGGGCGATCCCCCGGTCGAGGGCGACACGCTGCAGGCAGGTTGGCGTGCCGCCGGTGGAGGGCGTGAAGTTGATGAACGACGCTCCGGCTTCGGCGGCGGCCAGAAAGTAGAGGCTGCTCGCCGGGAACGGGCAGGTCTCGGCGCTCCCCAGGAGCGACTCGACCGCGGAAGCGTCTTCGGGAATCGGTCGCGACGGAGAGGGCTCGGTCGAGGCGACGTTCACCACCACGACATGCTCGAGACCTTCGGCCTGCCGAAACGTCTCGATGTCTGATCGCACGCGGTCGATCGCCCGCCGCGGCGTCTCCACGACGGCGGCCACCGCTGCATCGGCGAGGCTGCGGATCCGGTCCCCGCTGGCAACGACCGTCCCGGGCCGCAGGCGGCGCTCCACGTCGGCGAAAAACCCCGCGGCGCCCTCGAGCAGTTCGGGGGCGATCGCGCGGCTCTCGGTCCACATCCGCCCGGCCTCGTCGGCGAGGCGGCCCGCGCGGATGTCGTGGCCGCCGACGATGATGTCCGGAAACCCGACAAGGCCCAGTCGTGAAAACGGCTCGGTGGCCGTGACGAGACCGATGGGCTCGATCGCCCGCCGCTGGAGAGCGGCCAGCCCCGTCATCACCGTCGTGGCCACGCCCCCCTTTGCACCGATGAGCCACAGACCAAGACGGGAGGGGGGGCGGACGGCGTGCATGCGATCATTCTTTTCCTGGCACCGACAGCGTCAAGACAGCGCTTTCCAACGTCGTTCAGGCGGGCGTCGGCTCGTGGGGACCGCTCTCCACCGACTCGATCCGGCCATCCTCCATCGAAGCGATCCGATCGGCGAAGGAATAGACCCGCGAGTCGTGCGTGACCACGATCACCGCCCGGTCGGGCTGCACGGCCACCTTCTGGATCAGCTCCATCGTGATCCGGCCATTGGCGGCATCGAGGGCGCTGGTCGGCTCGTCGCAGACCAGCAGCCGCGGTTCGTGAACGAGCGCCCGGGCGATCGCCACCCGCTGCTGCTGGCCGCCGGAAAGCTCGCTCGGCAGGTTGGCGAG
>CAZONY010000021.1:0-14777 GCA_964581215.1 uncultured Chitinophagaceae bacterium
CTGACGGCCGGGCTGGAGGCCCGGCAAGCGACCAGCAACCGGATGTTGCCAAGCAAAACACGGCACGATGCCGTGGTTTTGCGTGAAGCCGACGTGCACGGCTCACCAGACGACGTTCAGGCCCGGGTACCGCGGGAGGACCGTGTCCTTGGAGAACAGGTCGAGGCCGTGAACCAAGGCGGTGGCGATGAGGATCCGGTCGAAAGGGTCATTGTGGATGTGCGGCAGACCGGCGGCCGCGATCGCGATCGGCGTATCCACGGCCAGTTCGCTGATCCCGTGCTGACGTATGCTTTCCGTCACGAACGCCGCGGCGGGCAGCGGCAGTTCGAGCCTTCCGCGCTTCACGAGTAGCGCGATCTCGAGGCTCGAGATCGCGGAAAAGAAGAGCCTGCCGACGGACTGTCGCAGGAGGGATTTCCCGCGCGGCGTCAGTTTCTTCTGATCCGACGCCAGGAACACGAGGGCATGCGTGTCGAGGAGCAGCATCAGCGAGCCGTCGCCGGCCAATCCTCTTCGGCTACCGGGGCGCAGGGATCGCCGTGAAATACCGCTCCCTTGAGATGCGAGGCCTGCACGAGCGGGTCGCGAACTTCCCGGTGCGGCACGAGATCCACGACCGGCCGCTGGTTTCGGCAGATCGTCACCGCTTTTCCGGTCCGCTCGACCTCAGCAATCAACTTCGAGAGATGGGCCTTGGCCTCATACGTACTGACTTTCGTCATGCGGCAACCTCCCGACGACCGGATTCATGCAACCCACCTCGTCACACTGTACGATGTTAGTCAGACTAGTCAAGCACGGAATGGGCGCAGAACAGGTCGAAGCCGCCGCACGATCCATGCAATGTTTGGAATCCGTGGCAGGCCGATCTGGGCGACTGGATCCGCAAGACCGGCATCCTGCCCTGAGGCGTACCGCGGAGGGAATGATTGTGGATGGCAGGCAACGACACGGGGCGCGTTTTGCGCACGTCTGCGCCGTGCTCGCAACGTTGCCCTTCGTGGCGAGCCTGCATGCCGAGCCCGCCGACGCCCGTCATTCAACGGGGCCGTTTCTGGCCAATGGCAGTCGCAACAGCTGGGCCGATCAGTCCAGCATCGTGATCTGGACGCGCACCACGCGTGCCCCGGAAATGGTCGCCGACGGCCCGGCCTTCGTGGCGGTGTCGAAAAAGGAGGCGGCGACGCTGGAAAAAGAGCGGGATGCGGACAAGCTTCTTGCCGTGCAACTGCCGCCCGGGGCGAGCCTCGACGAGATGTTCGGGGCCTGTCCGGGTGCCCCCGGACGGGTCAGGCTGTCGTACTATCCGGAAGGAAAGCCCGACCAGATCAGGCATGCCGACTGGAAAACGACTGTGGCGGCGACCGACTTCACGGCCCAGTGGAGGCTCGAGGGACTCACCGCCGACACCCGCTACGTGACCGAAATTCAGGCGGAGACGCCCGCGGGAGAGCCCTCCGCCGTGCGACGCGGTGGCTTCCGGACGGCGCCCCCCGCGGAGCAGGCGGTGCCGCTCGGTTTCTGCGTGACCACCTGCCACGACTTCATCCGTCGCGACGATGGGCCCAAGGGCCACAAGATCTACTCCGCCATGACCAGGCTCGCGCCAGACTTCGTGGTGCATGCCGGCGACATCGAATATTACGACAAGCCCGATCCCTGGGCGCTTACGAAGGACCTCATGCGGTTCAAGTGGGCACGAATTTTTTCCTTGCCCGTAAATCGAGACTTCTACAGCCGGACCACGAGCTACTTCATCAAGGATGACCACGACACGCTCGCCAACGACTGCTGGCCCGGCCAGACCTACGGCGCGGTCTCATTCGCCGATGGGGTGAGGCTCTTCAATGACGAGCAGTTTCCCAGCCGCGACCCCCGCTACGCCCACATCCGCTGGGGCCGCGACCTGGAAATCTGGCTCCTCGAAGGCCGCGACTATCGGAGTGGCAACACCTCCCCCGACGGTCCCGACAAAACCCTCCTCGGGCCGCGTCAGAAGGCCTGGCTGTTTGAAACGCTGGAGCAGTCAACCGCCCGCTTCAAACTCGTCTTCAGCCCGACCCCGATCGTCGGGCCCGATCGCGCCGCCAAGGCAGACAACCATGCCAACGAGGTCTTTGCGTGGGAGGGAGACGAACTGCGAACGCGGCTCAGCGCGATTCCGGGCGTGATCGTGCTCTGCGGTGATCGGCACTGGCAGTATGCGTCGGCCGAGCCCGAGACCGGCCTCTGGGAGTTTGGCTGCGGGCCGGGCAGCGACCGGCACGAGCTCGGCTGGAAGCCGGGGGACGAGCGGCCCGAGCATCGCTTTCTGCGGGTCGCGGGGGGCTTCCTGTCGGGGAGCCTGGCCTACCCGACTCCAAACCAGCCGACGCTCACGCTCTGCCACCGTGATGTAACCGGCGAGGAAAAGAGCCACTTCGTGTTTCCGCAGTCCAGCCCGGGTGATTGACGATCGACGTCCGAGTCCGCAATCAAAGGAGCGATGCGTGAAGTCTTTGATGGCATGGTGTTGCCTCTCGGCTGCGTTGGCCGCGGGAGCGGAAACCGCGGCCCAGAACGGCAGCATCTACGACGTCGTTGCCGACCTCACGATCCCGCCGGTCACCCCGGGCGATCCCGCGGCGGGCAGGCGGGTCATGGCCGTCACTCCGGGATGGCAGCACACCGACGTCCGGCACGTCTTGTATCTGCCGCCTGACTGGCGGCCCGGCAAGGCGTATCCCGTGATCGTCGAGTATCCGGGGAACGGCGGGTATCGAAACGACCTCGGCGACGTGTCGGACGGCACCCCGGAGTCGTGCCTGCTCGGATATGGCCTCAGCGGCGGGGAGGGATTTCTCTGGGTGAGCCTCCCGTTCGTCGAGGTCGCCGCGGATGGATCCAAGGGAAACTGCCTCACGTGGTGGGGAGACGTCGAAGAGACAAAGCGCTATTGCACGGCCACCGTCAGGGATGTCTGCAGCCGATACGGCGGTGACAGGTCGCGCGTCGTTCTCTGTGGCTTTTCGCGCGGTGCCATCGCGTGCGATTACATCGGCCTGCATGACGACGCGATGGCCTCCCTGTGGTGCGGCTTCTTCTGCCACAGCCACTGCGACGGGGCGGACGAGTGGCCGTACCCTGAATCCGATCCGACCGCCGCGACCCGCCGGCTCCGTCGCCTGGGGAACCGGCCGCAGTGGATGTCGCACGAGCTGGATATTTCGCGGGCGGAGAGCTTCGTGAAGGCGAGCGGGGTGGGCGGCTCATTCACACTCGTGCCCATTCCCTACCCAAACCACTCCGCCGCCTGGATCCTGCGCGAGATTCCGGAGCGAACGCGAGCCCGCGAATGGCTCCGCCGGGCAGTGAATCCATAAATCGATCTTTCTGCATCCGGAGCGGCGCGAGGAAATACAGGCTGCGTTTGAGAAGATCATCCGCGACGGCCGCAGCAGTCCCGGGGCACGCCAGGAAAACGACGTGCAGGTCACACGGTATCCGAAGACAGACGTTGCGAAGTGACAGGGCGCAGGCGAGGGAAGCCGTACCGCCGCCGGCCAACGCCATGGTGAAGCACCGCGGAGGTCATCGGCCGGCACGACCTGCGATGGGCACGTCCGCGAAGGTGAGCGCGGCGATGCCGTTCGTTCCGGAGAGGATGTCCGCCTGCTGCCAGGCAACGAGGCCCTTGAGATACGTGATGGCCGCGGCAGTCGCCGCGTCGGAAACCTGGAGCGTGATCGTGTTTCCGGAAGCCGCTCCGGAGGTCACGCTGCCGCATGCGGCTCCGGCGGCATCCGCGAGGAACAGCATCTTCAGTGCGCCGGGATTCCAGGCGACGTCCTGATCAAACACGAGGGCGATCTCGTTTTTCGCCGCGGAGGTGAAATAAGCTTGCCGGAGGTTGGGCGCGGTGAGTTTCGCCGCCGAATTCACTCCATAGACATCCTGTTCGACCAGGGGACCGATCAGGTCCGAGAATCGCTGGTAGCCCTCGGGAACGTAGTGGCAGCCTGATCCGGGCACGATGCCGTGGGTGCTCATGATCTTCATGTTCGAGTAGAGACGCGACAGCGTCCGCTGGACCTCGCGCAGCTGGTCGTTGCGCGAGGTGTCGCCGCAGGCGGCCGGCCAGATCTGGAACAGGTAGTAGTTGCGGAGGTTCGGGAAGTCCTGCTTCCAGGCGGCAGAAATGTCCACGAAGTATTGCTGGTAAAACTTGTAGTCGTAGTCGGAATCGATGCCGCCGGAGCCTTGGTTCTGCTCGCCCTGGTGCCAGAACAGGCCGCGGATGCCGTGGTTGAGCTTGGCTTTGGTCACGCGGTTGAAGAGGTTGGCGTAGATGGCATGCACGTTGGCTTCCCCGGGCAGCCCGTGGTCCGCGGGATTGGGGCGGTGCTGGTCGATGCGGGTGCCGCCGACCGCGCCGTTGATGATGCAGATAGGCATCCTGTGGTTGGCGACGAGGCGATTGGCGAGATACCAGCCCCAGAGGCCGAGCTGCAGGTCATTGCCCTTGCTGATGGCATACCCCCAGCCGGATGTGAGGCCGTAGGTGCGGACCCACTTGTTGGTGGTGGTCGTGTCGTTGGGCGCGGCGTTGTCGGTGGCGAGCGCATTCGATTGCCCTTCGATGATGAAGGCATCGCCGCAGACGAGGTCGGTGACCGTGGCGACATCGCTATCCACGCCGCCGGTGGTGGTGCCATAGACGACGCGATAGGTGTTGAGGCCCGCCGCGATGGGGGCGGTGAACGCGTATGCCCCGCCGACGAGAGCCTGGCGGCGGGTGGTTTCGAGGGTTTCGGCACCACCATCGGGCGTTTTGTAAACCTTGAGGAACACGGTGTCCGGCGTGCCGCTCTCGGTGCCGTTATAGAAAATGGTGCCGAGGCCGGTGTTGGGATCGCGGGCGAAAAACTGTCCGTTCACGGGCTTTTCGTCCTTGCCAGGCGTGCGCTCGACCCATGGATCGCTGGCGGGTTCCTGCACCGTGATGGTTTTCGTGGCGGTGACGGGGGCGCCGCCGTTGTCGATGGTGAGGCCGACCGTCATCGGGCCGCTGCCTTGCGACCGGTTGAGCGTGAGCTTGCCGTCGGACGTTTGCTTGATGACAGCCACGCCGCTGACGGCCCATTTGTAGGTGAGGGTGCCGAAGCCGGCTTTCTGCATCGCGGCAAGGTTCGTGATGGTGGCGGTGACGGTCATCGGCGTCCGCCCGTCCCACGAGGTCGTCGAGGGAACGAGGGTGAAGACCGGATCGGGAATCTTCTCGGTGATCGTGACGGGGATGTCGACGGTCTTGGTTTCGGTCGGATAGATACCCTTGAGCTGGATCACGTAGCTCTTGTCGCCAGTCACCCGGCCGGCGGTCACCGGCAGCGCGAAGGTGTCGCTGGCCAGCACCGTGTCCACGCCGCCCTTCTTTTCGACCCAGTAAACCTTCTGGGCGCCGCCGGCCTTGGCGGTGAGGGTCGCGACGGCATTCTCGTCGATGGTGAGGGTGGCGGGGGCCGCCGAGAACGTGGAGCCGGGCTGCACCAGGTTCCCTACGAGCGTTTGCTGGAGTTTCTGATTTTCATACTCGAGCTTGATCCAGTCGGCCGAGCGGACGACCTTGGAAAGCCGCACCTCGTCCATGTCGCCGACGAAACGGTAGCCGTTGTACCAGCCCCCCAGCCGCATGATCGATGGCGGGGTGATGTTCATCGTGACACCGGCCGATCCGTCGAGCAGGCCATCGACGTAGATTCGCGCCGTTCCGGGCGTGCCTGCGGCATACGTGTGCACCACGTGGTGCCACTGCCCCGGTGTCAGCGTGCTGGTGCCGCCGACATTGGCGAAATTGCCGTCGATGACGACCTTCGGCGGGGATGCCAGGCGGATTTGGACCTTGTTGCCGGCGTCCTCGCGGGCCCAGTCCACGATGTCGAAATTGGCCGAGTCGGACCGGAACCAGACTTGGGTGGAATGCGAGGTGTTGCCGGACGGCAGGGAGGTGAGGTTGTCTCCGCAATTGACTCCCTGGCCGGCGGTGAACGTCCGGCCGTTGCCGATGATCCCGCCGGCCGGTGCCGGGCCGCCATTGGCGGGCGTCGGGGTGAGGGTGCCGACCTCGTCGGCCAGCGTGTCGTCCAAGTGGAAGACGCAGACGTAGCCGTTGGCGGCATTGAAGACGTCAACGCCGCTGGATCGGCTGGGGGCGTCGGGCTTGCCCCAATACATCGTGATTTCCTGGCGGGAGTTACCGGTGATGCGCGGCATCTTCAGCCAGATGCTGGCGCTCCCGTTGACGGCGTCCCAATGCTCGATCTGATACGGCAGGCTCGCGCCGCCCGAAAGGAAGCGGATGTCGCGGCCGTCGGCGGCCGCTTCCGCAAAGTTGAAAGTCGTGGCATTGAGGCGGAGTAGCAGCGGGAAGTTTTTCTCCGTGGCCTCGGCGGGAAGGTTCGCCCCTTCCGGCGTGGTGAGAACGAAGAACGAGCCGGAGTGTGCCCAACTCTCGTAGGTTTGGACGGACACCGTGTAGGAGTTCACGGTGTCCGGATCGGTGCCTTTTTCGGTCAGCGTGTAGGTCGCCGGGTTCTTTACGGCGAAGGTGGGCGAAGGCGGGGCACCGCTTGTCTGGTTACAGGCGCCGGAGGTCACGGTGAAACTCGGCGCGACGGCGGCCAGGTCGGTTCCGACGGGCACGAAGAGCTGAATCGTCTTTGCGGCGTGGTCGATGATCGCGGGATTGTCGGGAAGGCCAAACGATGCGAATTCCGCCGCCGGGGCGAGCCGGAGTTCGCCGGACGCCTCGGAAAAAGTCCAGATCCTCGCCCCGTCGAATCTGGTCCACACGTTGTCGAGATCAGCGTCTTCGAAGCCGCTCACGCTGAAGCTGGATCCGAAGGACGTGGTGGCGGTATTCACCAGGGTCCAGACGCCGCTGGTGACAGTGACCGCCGAGGTGTCGAGGGTGAACGTGCCATTGATGGTGGCCGTTCCCGCGCCCGTGACCCTGTTGTTGGTCGCGGCGTCCGTGATGACGAATGTCAATCCTCCGGCGCTGTCGAGGGTCAACGTGCCGCCGCTGCCGACGGTGGTGCCGCCGGTGTAGCTGTTGCCACCCGACAGGGTCAGGGTGCCGGTGCCGGTCACGTGCACCGCGCCCGCGCCGGAAATCACGCCCGAAAGAGTCTGAGCCGCCGAACTGGCGTAGTTGAGGATGGTGCCGGTGCCGAGAGTGATGGTGCCCGGGTACGTTCCGCCGCCCAAGGTTCCCGCCCCGGCGGCCTTTCCGCCGTGCCGAGTCAATGCGCCGCCGATCGTCAACGTGCCGACCGGAGGGCCGCCGCCTCGCACAAGGGTAATGGGCCCGGTGAACGTATTGATCGCCGGGAGATTCACAAAACTCGTGGATGGCGTCTGGGATCTGAACGTCACCGTGAGCGACATCGGACTGCCGTCGCCGACATCGGGGATGCCCGTGTTGAAGGAGACCGACTCACGGTCGCCGTTGCCGTTATGGCCCGTGGAGATATCGAGAGTCTGCGGGCCGGTGGCGGTGGAAGTGATCGCACCGTTCATCATGAAGTCGTTGTCGTTGCCATTGAACTTGAGCGCGATGGTGCCGCCGGAGCCCGCGAACACGATTGCATCGTTATTGACGACCGTATTGTGATTGAGCGGCCAGCTCTGAAGCGTGCCGCCGCCATGAATGGTCAAGGTGCCGGTGTCGTTCCACGTGGTGGTCGTGCCGGCCTTGGTCGCGTTGCTCTCGTCGATGGTGAAGGTTTCGCCGCTCTTGATAGTGGTGTCGGCGCAGGCCTCCGGAGCCATGCCCGGAAGCAGGGCGAGGCAGAGGAGTGCGGCAATCGCCGACGGCGCGGTGCGGCAGACGGCGGTAACTGTTGCAAAGAAGTAACGTCGGTTTTTCATGAGTGGTTCCAGGAAATCCAATCCGGTCAAGATCCGGCACTCAACAGTGGCGGATGATCCTTGGCGTTCTCGATAACTTTGATGGCGTTCTCGACGGCAGGAATCGTGGTGTCGGGAAACGCCCAGCCCTTGCGAAGCTCTTGGTAATCGACGATGAGCTGCTTGAGATCCGGGATGATTTCCTGGGCGGCGGAACCATAGGTTTCGAGGCCCGCCATGATCTCAACCGCGTTGTGGCAGCCGTACTTGCCTTTCGCTACCAGGGGCGCCGCTCGAATGCCCTCCTGAAAATGGTATTTCACCAAAACTTTGAACGCGGTCACGCGGATCCCCCTGCTGAACATGGTGTCGGCCGGACCATGCGATACGGCGAGTTCCACGATGTCCGGCAGCAAGGTCTGCACCTCGTCGGCAGTCAGGCGGTTGAGGAAGCCCTCGAGATAGGCGCGCGCCCTGCAGTCGGCATTCTTACTCGCCACACGCACCGCCTCGAGGACCATCTTCGGATTGGCCTCTTTGAGGGCGTCGGTCAGCCCACCCGAGAACAAGGCGGGAATCAGTTGACCATGGGCGAATTGGATGGGGTCGGCGAAGTTGACCGGCACGAGCGGTTCGGCGGTGTTGATGAACGCCTCGAGGATGTCGTCGAGGGCCGGTCGTGCCGCGACGCCCAGATCCTTGATCGCCCGGGCCGCGAGGAAACGCAGGCCACGATCCTCATGACCGAGCAGGCGGACGAGAACGGGCAGGGCCTGCGCGGCCTTGAGTTGACGGAGTGCCTCGCAAGCACCGAGCCGCATCCGGGCATCGCTGCCCTCCGCCGCCGTGATCAACTGCGGCACCATCGCCTGCGCTTCGGGGCGCGTGGCCAGTTCCTCCGCCGCCCACATGCGAACGATGGGCGACCAGTTGCCCAAGGCAGCGGTCAGTTCCTGGGCATTCATGTTCTTGCGATCGAGATCGAACCGGCCGGCGGCGATGGCGTCAGCCACCTCCTCGTGGGTCAGCAAGGCGGGGGCTTTTGTTTCCTGTCCCGCAGCCACGGCCTTCGTGTCCTTGCCGGTGATGCACAGCGTTCGAAAGGCTGCGGCATACGACAGGACATGACACGCATTTGGACTCACGCCGTAATAACTGCTCTTGCCGTAGTAGGTGTTGTCTTCGGTTTTTCCGGGGCCGTATTGTTCGCCGCCGTCGTAGGTGAAAGTCCCGTCGCAACGCCGCGTCAAATCACAATGCCAGGACATCTCCTTGAAGAACGCCGCCGCCGCCTCGGGGCCGCCCATGTTGGCGCCCACCATGCGCCACAGATAACTGAAACCCTGCCCGGTGTGGCCTAATTCGGTGTTGGGATACGCGGCGACACACATCTTGGTGAAATACTGCGTCTCCTTGATGCGGTTGGCCTGGACGCCGAACAGTGCGGCACACATGGCGCTCTTGCCATTGTTTTCGTGGCTCACCGCCGGTTCATGTTCGCCATAGGGAATCGTTCCCTTGTCCACGTAGTAGCCGAAGAAGCCATTGGCCCGCGCCACGGCGGCATCAACCTCGGAATCCTTCACCCCGCACCGCCTGCCCAGGATGATCGCGAGGTTGGCCGTCAGCCCGCACTGGTTCACCGGGCCATAGGGCGGGATGGAACCATGGAAGGCGCCCGTGTCGGTCAGGTCGGAGATGCCGTGCCCCAGGGTGCCGTACATGCTCTGGCCCTTGGCCAGTGTGACGGTGATCTCACGGATGGCGGGGAGCACCGACTCGTCGCCGGTCGACAGATAATATTCGCACAGAAAGATGCCCTGATACCCCATGTGCCACACGCCCATGCCGATCTTGGGCATGTCGTATTTGAGCGTCGGCGGTCCGACTGCCTGGGCGATCGCCTTGATTTGCGGCAGGAAGCGGGGATCACCGGTTGCCAGCAGGGCGAGGCCGTTGATCTCCGGCCACGAGACGCCGGTTTCTTGCTGCAGCGCCGTGCAGGCTTCCTCCAGGACCTTGGCCGACTTGGGACAGTGGTAGGGAGCGGTATCGCTGTAGGTGCCCAGGACCCGCATCTTGAGCGTCACCGTCTCGGTCTTCCCCTCCCGCCAGCGCAGCAGCACCAGGTGGCCGCTGCGGGTTTTGTTGCCGGATTCTTGCTGGCCAGGCCCCGAATCCTTGAGCGGCTCCTTTTCGGCCTCCTGGATCGCCTTGGCGAGGCTCTTGCGGGCATCAGCGGTGAACGGTTGGCCGTCGATGCCCAGGATCACATCGTCAACCTTCATCACCCCATCCGCCGGCGACTTTTCACCGACATGGGTGACCAGAATTTGTCGGCTGGATCCGGTCGTCCGTCCCTGCACGCGATCCAGGGGGCCGATGTTCTGAGGCCAGTGCGGGGTATAGATCCACCCCCGCATGCCTGTGGCGCCGAGGTTGTACGTGAGCGATCGGTCGATGCCCTCCGTTCCTTTCGTCAGATCAGGCAGGGGCGGCTCGTTTCCCCGCACGTCAACGCTCAGCAGCATGGCCCATGCCATGAGGCTGAATCCAAGTCGAGAGTGTGTGATCATGGGTTGCTTGCAGTCGTTGCCGTTCTCAAAGATCTCGGTCTGGCCGACGGCGGTGAGTCTTCCAAGGGAGCGCCGTCGGGGGTGTCGTCGGTTTGTCATGCGAGTGGAATCACATCATGGCTCAATGTACGTCGTTCATAGGTTGCCGACGCGGACAATTACATCTACGATCCGGCCACGACCGACCTTTTCGGTGCCTGCGGCAAGAGTCTCGGAAGAGTGGTCTGGCCGGGCCTGCTGGCAGCGCTGCACCCGCAGCATCACGGTGACCGACCGACGGATGCAGGAGAAACCCATGACATCGACCGATCGCCGCACGACAGCCTGGGCGTGGCTCACGGTCGCCCTGATGGCGTCTGCCGTGGAACCGTTCGGCAGATCGGGAGGCGCCTGCGGCGACGAGTCGGTCGTCACGGCCTTTGCGGGAATCAACGACCGCGACTGGCCCTCTTGGCGCGGGCCGACGCACGACGGACGCGCCCCGGCATCGCAAACGGTGCCCCTCGCGTGGTCCGATACCGAGAACGTGCTCTGGACGGCCGATATCCCCGGCCGGGGCTCCAGTTCCCCGACGGTCGTCGGCGACCGGGTCTACCTCACCAGCTGCGACGAGGCCGTGGGCAGCCAGTCCGTGTATGCCTATGAGCGTTCCACCGGACGGCTCGTCTGGGCGAACCAGGTGCATGCCGGCGGTGCGATGCGCAAGCACGAGCGATCGACCGGGGCGTCGAGCTCCGTCGCCTGCGATGGTGAGCGGCTGTTCGTGGCGTTTCCGACAGCCGGCGCGGTGGTCATCACCGCGTTGGCCCTCGCGAGCGAACACGTCTGGCAGACGACGCTCTGCGAGTATCGCATTCATCAGGGCTACGGCGCATCGCCTTTCCTCTATGAAGACACCGTGCTCGTGGCGGCCGACCACAGCGGGGGCGGGGCCATCGCCGCCCTCGATCGCCGCACGGGAAACGTCGTCTGGAAGAGGGAGCGGCCGCCGACGCCCAACTACTCTTCGCCCATCGTGTTTCGTCTCTTCGGTCGTGACCAGCTGATCCTCACCGGCTGCGACAAGGTGATCAGCTACGACCCGGCCACGGGCGACACGCTCTGGGAGCGGGAGGGAGCGACCACCGAATGCGTCACCACGCCTGTCACCGACGGCGAGCGGGTCTTCACGTCGGGAGGCTATCCGAAGAATCACATCTCGGCCGTGCGGGCCGACGGCTCGGCCACAATCGACTGGGAGAACGGCGAGCGGGAGTACGTGCCGTCGATGATCGTCCACAAAGGCCACCTCTACGGCGTGCTCGATGCCGGGATCGCCGTCTGCTGGGAGGCGGCCTCCGGCAGACAGAAGTGGAAGCGCAGGCTCGGCGGCAATTTCAGCGGTTCGGCCGTGCTGCTCGGCGACACGATCTTCGCCACCAGCGAGGCGGGCGAGACGCACGTCTTCCGAGCCAGCCCTGACCGCTTCGAGTCTCTCGCCGTGAACAAACTCGGCGACGAAGCCTGGGCGACACCCTCGATCTGCGGCGATCGCATCTACCTGCGGGTCGCCTTCGGCACGGGCGACGAGAGGCGCGAGAAGCTCGTCTGCATCGGAACGCCATGACAGGGCGCCGCGGGCGCGATCTCGACCGGGGGAATCCCCGTGCGACCGCCGTCGTTGGCCGCGTCAGGCCAACAGTTCGGTAACCACCCGGGCATGCTCGACGCCGGTGAGGCGGTCGTCGAGCCCCTGGAAGCGGACCGTGAATCGCTCGTGGTCGATCCCCAGACAGTGGAGCAGGGTGGCGTGCAGATCGCGCACCTGCACCACGCCCGAGGCGATGTTGTAGCCAAAGTCGTCGGTGACGCCGTGGGTGAGGCCCGGCTTGATGCCGCCGCCGGCCAGCGCCACCGTGAAGCAGCGCGGGTGGTGGTCGCGGCCGTTGGGCCCCTGGGTGCTCTGCGTGTAGGCCGTACGGCCAAACTCGCCGCCCCAGACGACGAGCGTGTCGTCGAGCAGGCCGTGCTGCTTGAGGTCGGCGATGAGGGCCGCCGTGGCCTGGTCGGTATTGCGCGCCTGCGTTCTGATCTTGTCCGGCAGATTCGCGTGATGATCCCAGCCGCCGTGAAACAGCTGCACGAATCGCACGCCGCGCTCGGCAAGACGGCGGGCCAGGAGGCATTGGAAGGCATACGTGCCCGGTGTTTTCACGTCCGGCCCGTACATCTCGAGCACATGGGCGGGCTCGGAGGAGAAGTCGAGCAGCTCCGGCACGGTGACCTGCATCCGGTAGGCGAGCTGGAAGGCGTCGATGCGGGCCTCGATCTCGGGATCCTTGAGGACGCGAAGCCGCAGGCGGTTGAGTTCACCGACGGTGTCAATGATGTCGCCGCGGCCCGCATGGTCGATGCCCGTGGGATTGGAAAGAAACAGCACCGGGTCGCCCGTGGATTGAAACTGCACGCCCTGGCAGCGGGCCGGCAGATAGCCGTTGTGCCAGTAGCGGCTCACGATCGGCTGGTCGGGCGTGCCCGACGTCATCACGATATAGGCGGGCAGGTCACTGCACTCCGAGCCGAGCCCGTAGTGCAGCCACGAGCCCATCGCCGGCCGGCCGGCGACCTGACGGCCCGTCTGGAGAAACGTCACGGCGGGGTCGTGATTGATCGGCTCGCTCTGCACGCTCTTGACGAAGCACCAGTCGTCGGCGGTCTTCGCCATGTGGGGCAGGAGTTCCGAAAACCACGCCCCCGACTGGCCGTGCTGCGAGAAGGCGAACGGGGATCCATACGCGGGAAAACCCGCCTGGCTGCGGGTCATGAGCGTGACCCGCTGCGTGCCCAGCACCGACTTCGGCATGTCCTTGCCGTTTTCCTGCGACAGCGTCGGCTTGTAGTCGAAGAGATCGAGCTGCGAGGGGCCGCCGGACTGAAACAGATAGATCACCCGCTTCGCCGTAGGCGTGCGGTGCGTCTGACCGAGCGCGCCCCCGAAACCGGCCACATCGATGCCCGCCGGCGGGGCCTCCGCCCGTAGGAGCGATGGGTCGAGCAGCGTGCCCGTCGCGACCATGCCGAGGCCTCCGGCGCACCGCGAGAGAAAGCTGCGCCGGGCAGCCCGAGCCATCGACCGCTCCTCGTCGTCGGCGCGATTCATTCCCGTGCCCACCATGTCTCTTGCCATCACAGCCTCCCCGGTTACTGCCGCATGATGAACTCGTCGAGATTGAGGATCGCGTTGGCGACGTTCGTCCACGCGGCGACCGCGACGGGATCGCCGTCATCGTTTCCGGCGAGGGCCCGCGCCTCGTCCGGATGGTTCGTGTAGTGGCTGCGACGGCGGTCGAGCAGACCGCGCACGACGAGCAGTTCCTCCGCTGTCGGCGGCCGCGAGAGCGCCCGCCGAAACGCCAGCGTCAGTCGGAGATCGTCGTCGCCGGGGGAGGCGAGCAGATCGCGGGCCAGCGCCCGCGCGGCCTCCACGAACTGCGGGTCATTGAGGGTGGTGAGCGCCTGCAGCGGCGTGTTGGTGCGCGGCCGCTCCACGATGCACTCGCTGCGGTCGGGAGCGTCGAAGATCACGAACGTGGGGTAGGGAGTGGTCCGTCTCCAAAACGTGTAGAGCCCGCGCCGGAAGCGCTCGTTGCCACCACTTTCCTTCCAGCTCCAACCCGACTTCCCGGCGTAGTAGCCGACCGGCTGCACCGGATAGACGGGCGGCCCGCCCACCGTCTCCACCAGTTGCCCCGAAACCTGCAACGCCGCATCGCGAATCTCTTCGGCCATCAGCCGAAACCGCGGTGCGCGGCTGAGGTACACGTTGCCAGGGTCGCCGGCCGCGAACCGTGCGCCGCCACCGGCGGACTGCCGGTAGGTGCTCGACGTGACCAGGAGTCGGAGGAGATGTTTTGTGTCCCAGCCCGATTCGCGAAACTCGACCGCCAGCCAGTCGAGCAGTTCCGGATGACTCGGATAGCGGCCCAGGCGGCCGAAGTCGCCGATCGTCTCCACGATGCCGCGGCCGAAGACCTGGGCCCAGAGGCGGTTCACGGCGACCCGCGCGGTGAGCGGGTGGGCGGGGTCGAAGAGCCAGCGGGCCAGGGTCAGGCGGTTTCGAGGCACACTGTCGGGAAGCGGCGGCAGCACCGCGGGCACGTCACGTTCGACGCGTTCCGCCGGCTGCTGAAAATCGCCGCGGGTCAACACGTGGGCCGGGCGAGGCTCGGGAAGTTCCACGCTCACCGGCTGCTGGGCCAGGGGCACCGCCTGAAGGCTCTTGAGTCGGTCATGGACCGCCTTGAACTGGCCTCGCGTATCGACGCACACATG
>CAZONY010000022.1:0-2347 GCA_964581215.1 uncultured Chitinophagaceae bacterium
GCGTGGTGGTTGTTGTGCCAGCCTTCGCCGAAGGCGAGCAGCCCCACCCACCAGAGATTCGTCGAATCGTCGTTCGTGAAGTAGTTGCGATAGCCCCACATGTGCGTGGCCGAGTTCACGAGCCACGTCACGTGAAACACGATGACCATCCGCACGGCCATGCCCCAGAGAAGCCATGACACTCCGGTGAAGGGGCCGCCCAGCAGCCAGCCCGCGGACAGCAGGGCGAGGCCGACGATCGCGTGCCAGAGAAGAAAGGTGCGGTGGAAGAAGTGCATGGCCGGATCACGGTCGAGATCGGGCGCCCATCGCGCGACATGTCCGGCCAGCTCGCGCGCGTCGCGTTTTCCGCACATCCAGAGGATGTGTGCCCACAGGCCACCGTCACGTGGCGTGTGCGGATCGCCTGCCCGATCAGTGAAGGAATGATGCTTCCGGTGGTTCGCGACCCAGTGCAGCGCCGAGCCTTCGCCGGATACCGTACCCAGGAACGCCAACGCCAGCCTGACAAACCGCGGGGTGGCGAAGCTCCGGTGCGTGAGGAGGCGGTGGTAGCCCAGGCAGACGCCCAGGCTTCCGGTGACGTAGTAGAGAATCAGGCAGATCGCGATGCCTGACCAAGTCGTGAAGAAGGGGGCGGCGACCGCCGCCGCGTGCAGCCCGCCGATCCAGATCACGACCGGCCAGTCGATCGCAGGCCCGTGCGCACGCTCAAGGCCACGATCCGAAACGCCCGATGGCGATGCTGTTCGCTCCGCCGCGATTGCATCGGCAACGACACCCGCCGCCGGGCAGCCAGCCGATATTTCAACGTCCCGATCGCTCGGGCAGATACTGATCGAAGAACTCATGGACATCCTTGCCTGGCGTCCACCCGGGCCAACAATGGAGCGATGTGGACGTAGCGACGGCCATATCGTACACGAGTTCTCCGGTATGCCGGGGAGGGCCGCCGCAATTCGTCGGTCGCCCCGCGTTCTTCATCCGCGGTTGCCGAACTGGCTCGAGCCCATCTATCTTAAACCCGTTTGCCCGGTCGATTTTCGAGAAGATTGGTGGCCCTCGGTTTGGATGAAGACAGGCTCTGGCACCGCCGAAGAAACCCGGGGCACGTTCGAGGCCTACGTCTCGTCCGATGACGTGGCCCCCATTCACGACGCGCAATGGGATCGCGCGCGTCGCTCCGGGTTGCGGCGGCTGGCCTGGCACTTCTGCACGCTGCGGAATCTTTTCGTTCACCGCGGCCGGTACCTGCACGATGCCATCGGGTACGGATGGGGCGGCATCTACCGATCGCTCCGTGTCGGTTCGATCGTGACCACGTCGTATCGCAACGAGGGGCACTTTCGGGCCGGTGAGCGAATCTTTGGCACGGGCGACTTCTTCAGCATCGCGTTGAGGCCGTCGAAAAGCGCGACCATGCTCGAGGAGCTTGTGGGCCTCGTCAATCTCCGGCACCACGTCGCCGGCGTGGTGACCCGCCACGAAGGACGGTTTCGCGTGCTTCCTGGATACGAGGCCGATTACGCCTACGTTGCGACGGCCTTCGTCGAGTCGCTCCGCCGGGGCTACGCCGCATGTGGCGTGCATCCCGACAGCCCGCGAGGCCGCGTGGTCGCCGCGGACATGTGCACGATTCTCTACCAGATCGCGGGAGTCACGGGCCTCACCCGCGCCCCCCGCGATCTCGCGGCGCACGAGCGGTTTCGCGATGCGTACGAGCGAAGACTCGAGGAGCGGCCCCCGTCGCCGCGGGTGCGGCGGATGGGGCAGGAGATCGCACGGCGGATCGTGCCACTCACCGCGGCGATGGCCGACACGACGGTCGCGCGCCACGTGGCCCGCCATTTCGACCCCGTCACCCGCGAGCTGTTGTTTCCCGGGGGGCAGATTTCCGCGGAGCTCGAGGAGCACAGGGTGGAGTGGAGGAAGCGGCTCGCCCGCACGCCCACGCTCTGGGCACCTGAAACCCGGGCCTCTGCGCGGGCCGCCATCTGGCAGCGGCCCGACGTGGCCGCCTTGCGGACCGCCTACCTCGCCGCGGCGGCCGACCCCACCGCCGCCCGCCTGATCGGGGCGGTGCTGCTCCACGAACTCGACGGGGGAGACGGCAGGGGGCGCCCGCTCGAGCGCCGCATCATCGACCTCGCCGCGGGTGATGCCTTCATTCGGCAGGGGCAGAAAATGGGCGAGATGTACATCGTGCTGTCGGCCTCGGCGCCGCTGGTGGTGATGCGGTCGGCGGATGACGCCGGCGAGCCATCGCAGGTGGCCACGCTCGCCGCCCCGACGGTTCTGGGCGAGATCGGCATGTGGCGCGGCCAGCCGGCAGTCGCGACCGTCATGG
>CAZONY010000022.1:2357-14742 GCA_964581215.1 uncultured Chitinophagaceae bacterium
AGCCATCGCAGGTGGCTACGCCGACCCAGGCCGGTGGCCTGGGCCGGAAGAGCGTCGTGTAGGGCCAGCGGGCCGTCGCGAGCGTAGTTCTAGCGGGACGCCGTCGCATCGACACACTCGTGATCGATGCGACACAGTTTGCCTCGCTCAAGGAAGAGTCGGGCTTTCGGGCCGCCACCGCCGCCGAAGTGCAGCGGCGACTGTCGCTCAACTCGTCGCTGGTCGGGACGCTGCTCGAGGACGTGGCTGCGAGTACGAAGAGTCCGCTGCTGGCGTCGATCTGCCAGCTGTTTCGGTTTCTCACCGGCGACTCGCATGGAGCACTCGACGCCGTCATCGGGCTGCCTGACGAAGCCACGCCCGCGGAATGCGTCGAGGCCTTGCGGACGCAGGTGGATGAGGCGATCCAGGCCGGTGGCCTTTCTCCCGCCCTCGAGCGATATCTCGCCAACGTCGTATCGACCGTCGGCTAAGCACGCCTCGACGTCGCCGATGGATTCGCGGGAGGAGGCACCCCCCCAGCGCACCGGCTGGCTTGACCCCATCAACTCGCAAACCATACTACCGCCCTGTCTCACACCGGGCACCACCTTGAACGAATCACTCGCCATCGTGGGCATGGCCTGTCGCCTGCCCGGAGCCGACGGGCTCGACGCCTTCTGGGAACTCGTTCTCGGCCGCGGCACCGCCTGGGGACCGCTGCCCGAGTCGCGGCTGCCACGACATCTCTATTTCCATCCGGAGAAGGGGAGGGTCGGTAGGAGCTATTCGGAGCTGGGAGGGATCGTGTCGGACAGGCCCGTGGATCCGGCGGCCTGTCCGATCACGTCCGACCTCGTCGCCCGGTATGACGTCGCACACCACATCTTTCTCGAGGTGGCGGCGCTCGCCTGCCGCGACGCGGGCCTGGATCCCTTCGCCATGCCGCGCGACCGGAAGACGGGCGTCTACGTCGGCCATACGGGCGGCAGCACGCGAATCGGCGACATCGTCTATGCCACCGGCATCGACGAGGCGGCTTCGCTGCTCGCCGAGACGGAGCCGGCCCGCGCCCTGCTCGGGGCAGCGGTTGGCGACGTCGCGGCGGAGGTGGTGGAGGCCGTGCGGCGGCGGTATCCGGGCCGACGTCCTGGAGAAAAGCTCGATCTCGGCGCGGTCGGCGCCGCCCAGATCGTGCACGAGGCCCTGCGGCTCGACGGCCCCTTCCTCGTGGTCGATGCCGCCTGCGCCTCGTCTCTGCAGGCGCTGGCGATCGCCGCACGGGCGCTCGTGCAGGGGAGCATCGATCAGGCGATCGTGGGGGGCGCTTCCTACTGCAAGTCCGACAGCCTCGTGCTTTTCTCGGCCGCGCAGTCCGTCAGCAGCACCGGCTCGCGCCCCTTTGGCGAGGCGGCCGACGGGCTCGTCACCGCGGAGGGCTCCGTTGCCGTCGTGATCAAAACGCTCTCGCGCGCGATCGCAGATGGCGACCGCATCCGAGCCGTGATCCGCGGCGTCGGCGTTGCCAGCGACGGCAAGGGGAAGAGCCTGTGGGCACCGCGACAGGAGGGGCAGGCGATGGCGGTGGCGCGGGCCTATCCCGATCCGGCAGACCTGGGACGGATCGAATACATCGAAGCGCATGCCACGAGCACGCGGGTGGGAGACGCCACGGAGCTCGAGGCCCTGGCCCGATTCCTGACCCCGCATGTCGCGGCCGGCCGGCAAATCCCGATTGGTAGCGTGAAGGCCAATATCGGCCACACGCTGGAGACGGCCGGCCTCGCTGGTCTTGTGAAGGTCGTGCTGGCGCTCGAGCACGGCGTGATTCCGCCCGGCTCCACGTGCGAGGAACTCACGAGCGAATTCGACTGGCAGCATGGACCCTTCGCCGTGCCCCAGGAGCCGCTCGACTGGCCGGCCCATGCCGACGGCTCGCCCCGGCAGGCCGCCGTCAACGCCTTCGGCATCGGCGGGCTCAATGTCCACGTCGCGGTCTCCGAGTACATCCCGGCCGCCACGGCCCCCTCGAGCGTGCCGCAGGAGCCCGACGACGGGAGCATCGCGATCGTGGGCGCCGGCTGCGTGCTGCCGGGTGCCAATTCACTCGACGCGTTCTTCGCGCGGATCGACCGCGGCGAATCGGCGATCTGCCTCGTGCCGGGCGACCGCTGGCAGGCGGCCCGGGCCCTCGACCGTTCGGGCCCGCGCACCTGGCACACGGTGTCGGATCGCGGCGGATTCGTCCGCGATTTCGTCTACGACTGGCGCCGGCACAAGGTGCCGCCGAAGCAGATTGCCGCCGCCAATCCGTTGCAGTTCATGCTGCTCGAGGCCGCCGACGCGGCGATCACTGACGCCGGCGGATTCGCTGCGGGCCTCGACCGCACGCGGACGGCCGTCGTCGTCGGCACGCTCTTCGGCGGTGACTTCGCCAACGAATTGCAGATGGGTTTGCGGCTGCCCGAAACGGCCCGGGCGCTGAGGGACGTGCTCTCGCGGCGGAGTGTTTCGCAGGCTGACATCGACCGCATCGTGGCAGCCTACGAAAAGACGCTGCTCGACCGGATGCCCGCCCTCATCGACGAGACGGGCAGCTTCACGAGCAGTACGCTCGCCAGTCGGCTCACGAAAACGTTCGACCTCATGGGGGGCGCCTTGGCAATCGATTCCGGCGATTGCTCGAGCGTGTCCGCCATGTCGGCCGCGATCGACATGCTCCGGCTCGGAGACTGCGACGCGGTGCTCTGTGCGGCGGGCCAGCGGTCGCTCGACCTGATGGCCTTCGAGGGCTTGTCGCTGCTGGGCAAACTCGGCAGCGAGGCCGATGCGCTGGTGTCTGGCGAGGGCGCGGTGGTGTTCGTCCTCAAGCGACTGAAAGATGCCCGCGCTGCCGGCGACCGGATTCGTGGCATCATCCGGGGCGCCGAGGTGCGGTCGGTGGCCACGACCCGGGGTTCCTCGGCACCGTCGCTCGCGCCGCTTTTCGGCCACACGGGCGCCGTGGCCGCCGCCGCCGAACTGCTCCCGCTCGTGCGATCCCGCATGTCCGGCAGCGTCACCATCTCCCATGGCCCGCTCGTCGGCAGGATCGAGTGTGGCGAGGCGGCACGGCCCGGCGCGGTATCGCCCCGGACTGAAGCGGAGCCGGCCTCCGCCCGCCGGCCGCGTGTGGCCGCCCTCTTTCCGGGGCAGGGGTCCCAATACACCGACATGTTCCGCGGGCTCGTCGCCGAGTTGCCCTCGGCCCGTGCCGCCCTCGCGCGGCTCGATCGGATGGCCTGTGATCTCGGTCACGAGACCCTCGCCGAGACCGCGTGGCGTTCCGACAACGGGCTCGGCACCCGGATTTGGGAAACCCAATGGGCGATCTACCTCGGCGACCTCCTCGCCTGGGACGTGCTGCACGGCTTGGGATTCTCTCCGGACGTCGTCGCCAGCCACAGTTTTGGCGAGTTCCCCGCGCTGGCTGCGACGGCCGCCTGGACGGTCGAGGATGGGGCACGGGCGACGCGGGCCCGCGCTGATGTCGTCGAGCGGTATGGCCCGCGCGACGGCGCAATGCTCTCCGTGATTGCGGATCGCGGCACAGTGGAGGCGGCGATGCATCCGCTCGCCGGAACGCTGTGGCTATGCGCCGAAAACGCACCCCAGCAGTTCGTGGTCGGAGGCACAGCCCGCGTGGTCGATGCCTTCGAGGCTCTGCTCGAAGCAAGGCAGTTGAAGTCGAGGCGGCTGGCCGTGCCGAGCCCCTTTCACACGCCCTTGCTCGCGGGTTCCGCCGAGCAGCTGGCCCTCATGATCGAGTCACTTCCGGTGAGAGCGCCGGCGATCCCCACGTTCAGCAGCACCACGGTCGCGACGACGGCCGATCCTACTGCCGTGCGCGAGAGCCTGGTCCGGCAGATGACCGAGACGGTCCATTGGATCGGGGTCATCGAGCAGCTCCATGCATCGGGCGTGCGCACGTTCGTCGAAGTCGGCCCCTCGGGCGTGCTCACCGGCTTGGCGAGGCGAATTCTCGAGGGCCGCGAGGGCTGCACGTTTCTGCAGTTCGACCAACGCGGGCGGACCGCCAGCGAACATCTGGCGCGGCTGCGGGAGCAGCTCGAGAAGGCCGGGGCGATTCGCAGCCACGAGCCGCCCCAGGAGGCGCGCGGCCCGTTCACGCCGCCGACAGCGAGGCTCCGAGCGGCCCACGGCAGCGTCGTGTCATTCGATGCCACGGCCCGCCGCCGGGACCGCAATCGGGCGGGCAGCAGCCCGCACGTCGCGGCCCGGGAAACCGTTGCGAGCACGGCACGAGCGGCCGTGGTGGCGGGCGTCGGCCGTGATGGTCCATCATCCACCAACGGAAGCGGTCGCGCCGTCGGTAATGGCCACGGCGTTCCCGAGGGTGCCGGCGTTGGCGCCGAGATTGAGACGTTTCTCATCGACTTCGTCGTCGAGCAGACGGGCTATCCCCGCGAGATCGTGGAGCTCGACGCTGATCTGGAGGCCGATCTCGGTGTCGACAGCATCCGCAAGGCGCAGCTCTTCGGGGCGATCGGTCAGAAGTATGGTCTCAAGGCCGACGACAGCATCTCCCTCGACGAGTTTCCCACGCTGCGGCGCCTGCTCGAATACATGATCCCGAGGGTTACCGGGCGTTCGGCGGTGGCCGTGACGACGCCTGTCAGCTCGCGCGCGGTCCCGCAGCCTTCCCTCGGCCCGCGGTCGCGTGGGGAACGGCCGCAGGCCCGCGATCTGGCCGACTCGTTCGGTGGCCTCGATGTCTTGCTCGTCGCTCCGGCCGATACCGCGGCCCCGCGCGGGCTCGTCGCCTGTTTTGGCCGCCATGCGATGCCGGTGGTGCGGCGGGTCGAGTCGCATGGTCTCCGGGCCACGCTCGTCGGCCCGTCGGACGCGCCGGGCGCGGTCATAGGCTGGAACGATGCCGGCCTGATCGTCACCGCCGCGCTTGCATCGGGCCGCGACGCGGTGACGGAGATGGCCGTCGTCGAGGATGTCGCCACGTCATGCCGGTCGGCCGCCGAGGCCCGGCGGTTGGTGGAAAGACGAGGCATGGCCGCGCGGAGCGTGGTGTGCGTCGATGTGAACGGCGCCGGAGAGCAGAGGTTCTCGCGGTTCACCGCTCGGTCTCCGCTCGCACGGGTGGCCCTCGGCGACGGCACGCTGGACGGCGGCACGGCGCTCGCGGCCCTGCTGGACGGCAAAGACACCGCGGCTCGCGATGCCTTGTCAACGACATGTGTCTGGGTGGCGTGTGGCGTGTCGGAGTCGGCCGCGACGGCCGTTTCAGGCGGCCCCTTTGCCGGCGCTTGGCTGGGGAGCGATGCCGCCGTTACCGGCACGGCATGGCTGGCCGCCGTGGCGGCTCGTCGCCGAGGGACGCGACATCGAGGCAGCGCCGGCGGAGTCACGCATCGCTATTCCCTCGCCACACGCGAGATCGGCCCGCCGAACCCGGTGCGCAGCCTGGCCGGCGAGCGGGTGTTGATCCTGGCGGACGGCGACCTCGTCGAGTCATTGGCGGAAGCCGTGGAAGCGCGGGGCGGTGTCGCGGTGACCCTCGCGGTCGGCTCGACAGCGGAGGCATGCGCGGCCGTCGAGCGCGCCGAGGATGCCGGGCCGGTGCGACACATGATCGTGGCTGCACGGCAGCACCAGCGCGACGGGCACTGGACCGAACGATGCGACGCGGCCATCGCCGCGCCATTCTTCGCCTGCCAACGCTGGATCGCGATACGGGGCACGGCGGGCGACGTCGCATCGGCCTCCCTCACGGCGGTCGTCGATCTGGGCGGCGACTTCGGGCTTTCGGGGAGCATCGGCGGCGTCGAAGGGGGCGCGGTCGCCGGTCTCTTCAAGGGACTGGCCCGCGAGTTCCCTTCCCTTCATGTCCGCGTGGTGGACGCGCCGCAGTCAGTCAACGCGGGGTCACTGGCTGTCGCCGTCATGGATGAGATGCGGGATGCCGCCGGCCCGGTCGAGGTTGGCCTCGTGCCCGGGGGGCGGGTGACCGTCGTGCCGTCGGAGCGACGGCCGCAACGGGAGGGACCGCTCCTCTCGCTCGCACCTGGCAGCGTGTGGATCGTGACCGGAGGCGCACGGGGCGTGACGGCGGAGTGCGCCCGCGAGCTCGGCCGCCGGCATGGCGTCGTGCTCGCCCTCGTCGGATCGACGCATCCCATGCCGCTCGATCAGGGATGGCTCACGCTCGACGAGGCCGGGCTCGCGGATCTCAAGGGCCGCGTGATGGTCGAGGCCCGCGGGCGGGGCGACGATCCGCGGGCGGCATGGCGGTTGGTGGAGAAGTCGATCGAGATTGAGAAGTCGCTCGCCCGATGTCGTGACGCGGGAATCCATGCCCGGTATCTGGCCTGCGACCTCGCCGACGGGGCCGCCGTGCGGGGACTCGTCGAGAGGGTGACACGGGAGCTGGGGGCCGTGCGCGGCGTGCTGCATGGTGCCGGGTTCGAGTCGGCCTGCCGCTTCGAGAAGAAGACTCGGGAGGGGCTGGCCGCGACGCTCGGCCCGAAGTGCGTCGGAATCGAGCATCTTCTGGCGGTGGTCGATCCCGCGACGCTGGAGGCGGTCGTCGCCTTCGGATCGACGAGCGGCCGGCTCGGCGGCCACGGCCAGGCGGACTATTCGCTTGCCAACGACATGCTCGCGAAGATTCTCGCCGGCCGCCGCCGGAGCGGCCTGCGGGCGACGGTGTTTCATTGGCATGCCTGGGACGAGGTGGGCATGGCGAGCCGGCCGGAGAGCAGGTTCGTGCTCGAGCAGTTCGGCCTCACATTCATGCCGCTGGCCGAGGGCGTGCGCCGGTTCATGGACGAACTCGAGGCGGGCCTGCCCGAGGCCGAGGTGCTGGTGACCGAGCCGGCCTGCGTGTCGGATGCGGTCGTGCCCGCGGCGGTCGCGGGGCGAGGCAGTCTCGTCGAAGAGGTGAAGGCCAACGCAGGTTCCACAGACGTCACTTTTCGGCTGGACCCAACGACGGACCGATTTCTGCGCGATCATCTGCAGTTTGGGCGGCCGCTCTTGCCGGCGGCGGTCGGAGCCGAGCTTCTCGCGCAGGCGGTTACCGCCTCCGGCGCGTGCGGACTCGTTCGGGAGCTCCGCGACTTCATCGTGGAACGGCCGATCGCCTTTCCGAATGATCAGGCCCGACGGGTGCGGGTGGAGGTGGCGGCCACCGGCTTGGGGAGCGTCGAAGCGGTCGGCTGGGTCGCCGCCGGCGTGCCCGACGGGCAGACGGCCGCCGAGGAGCGGATCGCCATTCGCGGGACGGTTGCCACCGAAGCGGCGGCGCCGATCCTGGCACGGATGTCCGAGCCGCCGCTGCCATTCAATCCGATGGTCTATGCCGACGACGCGCCGCTCTGGCATGGCGATTCGTTCCGCACGCTGACGGGACTGTTCCTTGACCGCAGCGGCGGCTGGGGCCGCCTCGTCGCGCCGGTGGCCGAGATCGTCTCGGCGCCACGCGGGGCTGCGGGCTGGACGGTGCCGGTCGCCCTGCTCGATGGCTGCATCGTCGCCTGCGCCGTCTACTCGTACATTCTCTGCGGGCAACGGGTGGAGGTGCCCGTGAAGTTCGAGCGGCTGCGAATCGCGGACCAGCCGCGGGCCGGAGAAACGTGCATCGTGCGACTGGTGTTTCGGGGGAACGACGCACGGGAGAGCGTCTACGATCTGGAACTGTTCGGCGACGACGGCCGGGCAATCCTCGCGATCGACGGACTCCATCTGGCGGTCATGGTGGCCGAGAGGGGGCGATCATGATCGAATGGCGCGTGCGGACGAACCGTCTTCGCCACCGCCTGCCCTGCGGCCTCGACGTTGCCGGCTGGCGCGTGGACGTGGCGTTCGACGAGGCGCCGGCGGGCGTGGCGACCTCGGCCAAGGCTGCCCGGCTCGCCGAGGATCTCGTCGCCGCCCGTCTCGGGTGCGAGCGACGCGTTGTCCACGTCGCGGCCCTGATGCCGTCCGGTCGCCCCGTCGCCACCGTGCAGGGGCGGGAGCCCCGGATCTTCGTGTCGGTGTCGCACGGCGGGGGGCTAGTCGGCGCGGCGATCTGCGATAGGGGGAGCGTCGGCCTCGACATCGTCGAGGCCGCGGAGGCCGGGCGGTCGCTCGAGGCCTGGTTCATGGCGGACGAACTCGCCATGGTTTCCGGCGACGACGGCTGGCTGCGGGCGAGGCTTTGGGCCGCCAAGGAGGCCGCGTTCAAGGCGGCGCGTCTCGACGAGGGATTTCGGCCTCGTGCGGTGGCGATCGAGTGCCGCGGGCCCGCCGGCTTCCGCTGGAGCGTGCGGGGGGGGCAACGTCGTGTGGACGGGCAGGGGCTCTTCACCAGCGCGGGCAGGAAGGTGGTGGCCGTCGCCGTGGCGGCCGCCGCCCCGAATTTCGGAAACCAGGCGAGGAGCGCGTGACATGATCGATTTGACCGGGAAAGTGGCCCTCGTCACCGGTTCGAGCCGCGGCATCGGCAAGGCCTGCGCCCTCCGGCTCGCGCAGGCCGGCGCTGATGTCGTCGTCAATTACGTGACGAGCGGCCGCGAGGCGGAGGAGGTGGCGGCGGCGATCGTCGCGATGGGCCGGAATGCCGCCTGCATCCGCGCCGACGTCGGCGAGCAAGAAGACGTCGAGGAGATGATCGGCTTCGTGAAGTCCGAGTTCGGGGGGCTCGACATCCTCGTGCACGGTGCCGCTACCGGGGGCTTCCGACCCCTCGCCGCCACCACGCAGCGGCACTTCGATGCCGCGATGCACACGAATGTCTTGTCGTTCGTGCACCTGCTCAAGGCGGCGGCGCCGCTCCTCGAGTCGTCGGAGGGCCGCGGCAAGGTGGTCGTGCTCTCGAGCCACGGGACGCACATGGCGTTGCCGATGTACGGCCTCATCGGCGGCACCAAGGCGGCCCTCACGGCTCTCGCCCGCCACTGGGCGCTGGAGCTCGGCGATCGCGGCGTGAATGTCAACGTGGTCGAGGCCGGGCTCGTGGAGACCGATTCGACTCGGCGGCTGCCGGGAGCCGCCGAGATGTTCGCGGGCCGCGGCTCGAAGACGATGGTGGGCGAGCGGATGCTGGAAGCCGCCGATGTCGCGGATGCCGTCCTCTTCCTGGCCTCGCCGCTTTCCGATCTCGTGCAGGGGCAGACGATCGTCGTCGATGGTGGGGCCGCCATTCATGTCTAGGATGCCGAGCCACCGCTGCATCCTGCTCACGGGCGCCACCGGGCTCTTGGGCCGCTTCCTGCTCCGCGATCTCTCCTTGCAGGGACTTCGGGTCGCCGTGCTCATTCGTGATGGCACGACGGACGACGCCGAGGGACGGATGGATGGTGTCATTCGCGACTGGCGGGAAGTGGCGGGTGTCGATGTGCCGCGGCCGGTGGTTCTCCGCGGCGACATCCGGTCGCCGGGGCTGGGGCTCTCTTCGGCGGCGCGGGAGTGGATCGAGGAGAGTGTCGACGAGGTCGTGCATGCCGCGGCGAGCCTGGCGTTCGAGCGGCGCGCGAGCGACGGTGAGCCGTATGCGAGCAACGTGGGCGGGACTACGGGCGTGCTCGACCTGTGTCGCACCACCGGCATCCGCCGGCTGCACCACGTTTCCACCGCCTACGTCTGCGGTCAGCGCCGCAGCCGCGTGCTCGAAACGGAGCTCGACGTCGGCCAGACGCCTGGCAACGACTACGAGCGAAGCAAGATCGAGGCGGAGAAGGCAGTGCGGGCCGTGGACTGGCTCGACAAAGTGACGGTGCATCGGCCGAGCATCATCGTCGGCGACCTCGTGCATGGCTTCACGAACACGTTCCATGGCTTTTACAAGCCGCTGCGGATCGTTCAGCCGTTCGTCGAGTCGTTTTTGCAGGCGTCGCTCCCGGCTGGGTCGCTGCTCGACGTGCTGGGGATGACCGGCCGGGAACGCAAGAACCTCGTGCCGGTCGATTGGGTGTCGGCGGTGATGGTGCGGATCATTCTCGATCCATCGTTGCACGGCGGCACGTATCATCTCACATCGACGCGGCCGACGAGCGTGGACCTTCTCTGCCGCGTGTTCGAGCAGATGGTGGTGGAAATGGCCGAGCGGACAAAAGCGGCCGGCGGCGGCAGGCCTGCCTCGGCCTTCGATCCCGCGGCTCTCGCGCAGCTCTTCGGCGATCAGATGCAGGTGTACCGATCCTACTGGCGGGACGACCCGGAGTTCGACGTCGCGGCGACGAGCCGGGCCGCGCCCGACCTGCCGGCCCCGGCGCTCGATGAAGCCACGATTCGCCGGCTCTGCCGCTTCGCCATCGAAACCGGGTTCCGCTGGCCGCCTGTCCATGACCTATCCTTACCTTATTCCTGGAGCACCAAAACATGAAGCTTTCCATCCTGTCGATCATCACACCCCGAGCCGGCCGGACGTCCGGTACGAAATGCCGTCGCGATCGCCTGATCGGTTGGGAGGGGCTCGAACCGCGGCTCGCGCTCGCGAACACGGTGGGGCTCATTCAGGCCGCCGGTACGGGGGCCTTTGCTGGGTATACGCTGTTCGGCTCGTCCACTGCGCCGCGGACACACCTCATCGACAACGCCGGCAACCAGGTGCACACCTGGACGAGCGCCTATCCGGCCACGTCGTCCTACCTGCTCGAGGACGGGCGTCTGTTGCGCAACTGCGTGCTGCCTCCCGCGATGAAGGACTTCAACAACAACGGTGGAACAGGGCGAATCGAGATCCTTGACTGGGACAGCAACGTCACCTGGTTTTTCGACCTCTCCAACGCCGAGTATCAGCTGCACCACGACGCCATCGTGATGCCGAATGGAAACATCCTGGCCATCGCCTGGGAGCGGCTCACGTTCGAGCAGGCTGTGGAGATGGGCCGAAATCCGGCCAAGCTCAACCCGGCCGTCGATCGAGAACTGTGGCCGGAGGTGATCATCGAGATCGATCCAGACGTGGCGGGCGGCGAGGTCACGACCGGGCTCGGCCCGGGCGTGGTCTGGCAGTGGCACATGAAGGATCACGTTGTGCAGCAGCATGATCCGAGCAAGCCCAACTATCTGGGGCCGAAGGGCGTCCGGCGGCACCCGGAATTGATCAATCTGAATTACGTCCCCAAGGGCCCGGCCGCCGACACCCACCTGGCCGACTGGGCCCACTTCAATTCGATCGACTACAACGCGAGCACCGACCAGATCATCGTTTCGGTGCGGGAGTTTTGCGAGATCTGGGTTGTCGATCACAGCACGACCACCGCGGAAGCGGCGGGACACACCGGCGGTAATGCCGGCAAGGGGGGCGATCTCCTGTGGCGGTATGGCAATGACCGCGCCTGGAACGGCCCCGCGAAGCAGATCCTGTTCTGGCAGCACGACGCCCAGTGGATTCGCCCCGGGCTTCCGGGGGCGGGGAACATCCTCGTCTACAACAACGGCTGGTATCGCAATAGCAGCGGGAAGAGCTACTCTTCTGTGATGGAAGTGAGCCAGTCGCCGACCGCCTACGGCAAGGCCAGTGTGGTGTGGAACTTCAGCGGGCCGCCTTCCTTCTTCTCGCCGATCGTCTCCGGAGCCCAGCGGCTTCCGAACGGCAACACGCTGGTCGATGTGGGTGCGAAGGGGACCATCTTCGAGGTCACCGCCTCTCGCCGGGTTGTCTGGCGATACGTCAATCCCGACATGGCGGGAGGTCCCGTCAGACAAGGGACGGTGCCGCCGGCGCTGAACGTCAGTGGCGTCCCCGGCGTGCGGAGGAACATCACGTTCCGGGCGCTCCGCTACGCCCCGACGTACGCGGGCCTGGCGGGGCGGACGCTGACACCGACGGGACCGATCGAACTCCCGGCAGGACCGTAGCCGGCGGCAGCGTGTCGCGTGTGAACGCCGGTTGAAAAGTGCATCGTGTGGCTAGCCCTTGACGATCCACCGTGGCAGGGGAATCGCCGCACTTCTTGCGGTTATCAGGAGAATGCCTGAGGCAAGCACGAGCACGGGAATCTCGACTTCCACTTTCACTACACCCATCTGCCGCAACACGGACAGCACGCTCGCAAGCCCGAAGAAACCCGCAAGAACGAATGAAACTTTGTCGAAGCCGGAAAGCACAATCGCGAGGACGCCAACGACAGCGAGCCCCAAGGACCAAGCCCAGTCGACAGTCGGGATAAAGCCGAGACTGCTGAGCAGCCAGCCGCCGCCCACTGCGACGAGCAGAATCCCGAGAATCAGTGACGTCCGGTCTTGAGGCATGGGAAAACTCTCTCAGGGTGGGCTAACGGCCCCGATCAGCGGCTGGCAGTCAAGGGATTATGAACTACGCACGATGCTATCACGAGTCTGCTGAATCGCTTTGTTCGGCGTCCGGGCTGCTGAAGGACTCAAGCCGGGACTCGGCTTCTGC